>NZ_JBFSPI010000018.1:0-68738 GCF_041464685.1 Vibrio sp. 10N.237.312.B06 | reverse complement strand
AGAAATACGCGAAACGGGGTGGCTCTATCTCTAAACTTAATTACGCAACAAAGCCCAATAATTTCGCCAAAAACACCCAACTTGGTTTTTTTTTTTTGGGTGGGCGGAACGGTGGCTGTCAGGATTTACTGACAGCCATACAGTTGCACAAGAATACTAAGTTGCACACAAAAGCTATAGTTGTACAAAAAAGCTATCGTGGCGCAGAAAAGTTACATCGGTAGATTTAAAAACTCATTTTGGTAAAGCTTATTGGCCAAGCTATCGCGAAGTTTAGTTGGAAGGAATTTCATGCGATTGATTTGTCTTACCAACTCTTGTGCAAAGCTAGGTGTTTGTTTCATGTTCATCACACAACCCATAAGATTGATACTCTGCGCATCAAGCAGCTTTTTCGCTTGTTCTAGGTGGTGACTAGAGGTTTCACCATAGGCGACAACCATCAATGTGCTGTCACAGGCACTCGCAACAGACTGTGCGGGGATATTCCCTTTGTTAATATTGAGAAGCGGTGAGGTATCAATGATGACTCGATCGTATTTCTCTAACCATTTGTTCACCACTTTTTGTAATGTAGTCGGATCTTTATAAGCCAATTGCGTTGATGCGATTTGTGGAGCAGGGACACCGATAAACGTACGATGAGACTCGACATGTTCAATTAACTGTCCCTGTTGATTGTCTTCCAACATGTTCAAATCTTTAAAAGCAGGATTGTATAAGTTGAGGTCAACATAAAGCGTAGAATGACCAGCAAGGAGAAAACGTTCTGCTAATGCAGTTGCAACAGAGGTTACCCCGTCACCTGAGTGACAAGCAGTCACACAAATCGATTTCTGTCCGTTAAGTTCAGAAGCTAGATACAGTTGTTCTACTTCTGCTTGGATTGCTGAAATAGTCATTATAAAGCTCCTATTAAGACGATCATTGTTGTTAGACGTAATATGTCTTCTAGACCTACACGAGCTTTTTCCATAAAGCTCTCTCGTCGATCTGGGATGTAGATAGTGTCACCAGCGCGCAGTACTGGGAGGTTGTAAATGTTGGCTGTTTTGCTGAATTCAACAAGGTCGAAGGTACGAGCTTGACCTTGGCAACAAGGTCGAAGGTACGAGCTTGACCTTGGCAACAAGACATATTCACAATGGTAATTTTCTCTACGTAAGCGTTATCAGTAGGGCCCGCCGCCTCTGCCAATATATCTAGAATCGTCATGTTGTCGTTGAACACATAGCGACCTGGGTTGTTAATCGCACCAAGCACACGGACGGTTTCTTCTTTCGGTGTGTCTAACCAGTTTTTACCTTTCTCTGGAATGTAAATGGTGTCACCAGTGGTTACGTTTGGCAGCAAGGATTCGTCACCGGTTTCGAAGTACAGTGATAAATTGAGTTTGCTTACTTTAGAGTAGGTTTTATCACGATGCGTGACACGAACGTTGTGTATATCAGCATCCTTGGTAGGGCCGTCAGCCGCAGACAAAATGTCTAGAAAGTGCATGTCTTTGGTGAAGCGGTAACGACCCGGTGCATTCACTTGTCCAAAAATGTAGATCGAAGCATCAGAGCTTTGACGTACCCATTGAGATTTATTGTCTGACGGATCTTGTGGTAAGTCATGGACACGGACGATAGAGCCTGCACGAATTTGTGGCATCAGATCTCGTGGTGCACCATTTCTGATGAAATCATCAAGATTAAACACAACCAACTTTCTACCCGTTACGACTTCAATTTTTGAGGTGTCCGCTCGCAACGTAGGACCGCCGACGTGAGCCAATAATCCCATGAAGTTCATTTCATCTGACCATTCAATACGACCAGGTCGGTTGACTTCACCGATAACGTTAACCGCTCTGTCTGGTGCAATCTTTAACCATGACTTCTCGTTCATGTCGGTTTTCTCAGGAACAAAGATCGCGTCACCGGCTTTAATATTCGGTGGGTTAGAGTTAGGCAAGCCTTCAGTGTAAGCCGCTAAATCGAATTTAAGTACTCGACCATCCGCTTTAATTACGCGTATTTGACGCGACTCTGCAAATCGAGTCGGACCGCCAGCATTGGCAAGGATATCCATGAAGGTCGCGTCTCTCTTTCCTTCAAAAGCGCCAGGGGCAGCGACTTCACCCATAACGTAAACCATGTTTGCGCCGGGTTTGATCTCTTCCTCTTGCTTCGGCACAAAAATGGTTGCACCTGGGCGTAAGATTGGAAGTAGGCTTTCGTCACCAGAATCCAAATAACGCTTAAGGTTGAACAACGTAGGCGTATTATTTGAAATTACTCGGATTTGTTCAACACTGGCATAGCGAGTTACCCCGCCTGAACGCATCAATACGTCGACAAGGTCGGTGTTCTCTTTGTAAGTGAACGAACCCGGCGCGTTTACCTCACCAAACACTTTAATCGAATTGCGAGAGTCAGCACTGTCACCAGAGTTAGCGAGCTTTGCTGCGTCAAACTCTTGCTCGATGTTACCGACTAGTGGGGAAGCTGGAACGAATAATGAATCCAGTGATTGCAGAGTAGGTAGTGTTGATTCATCACCTGAATCAAGGAATCGTTTGTAATTAAACTCTTTCTTGTCCGCACCTCGCTTAAGTATCAATTTGTCCAGTTGTGCACCGGGGCGTAATCCACCTGCTGCGTAGAGTGCCATTTGGATACTTGAGCCTAACGCCAGTGTGTATTCACCGGGTTGTTCTACATAACCTTGCACGTAGATGATAATTTGCTGCTCTTTTACATATACCGAAGCGTTTGAAAGATCTTTATAAGCGGTAGCCAGTGACTCTAAAACGACTTTGTTAAGTTGCTCGCTGTTATAACCCGCAACAAATACGGCACCCACTTCAGGAAGGGTAATTCGGCCGCGTTTATCCACTTGAAACCCTTTGTTCAACGTACTTTCACCGGGTACGTTGACTTGAATAAGGTCACCGACTTGAACCGCGTCTGAAAACTCTTCGTTAGCATTTACGACACTCGTAAAGCTTAACGATAGGGTGATGATAAAAGCGATCAATGATTTCATAATCCACCTCCCATTTTCTCGGCATTTTTAGGGGAGATAACTTCAATACTCACTCTGCGGTTAGTTAAACGCGTACCGTCTGATTCGCCTTCAAAAAGAGGAACCGTTTCACCAACAGATACCGCTTTGATTCTCTGAACACCTAAGCCAAAAATCGTTAGGTAGCGTTCGACTTGTTTAGCACGTCCAAGTGCCAAGTCATCGTTATATTCTTCAGTACCCGTGGCATCAGCATGGCCGGTAACAACAAGGTCTAGAGATTTATGTTCTTTCAGTAGCGTCGTTGCCTCGGCAAGTCGTCCCATGTATTTGGGATTGACTTCAGTAGAGTTTTCCGCGAATTGGTTGTCAACATTAAGCAGGTCGTACAACTGTTCGATAACCGACAATTGCATTCTAAATTGGTTTTCATTTTTTGGTGGTTCACACCGTGCTTGTGACGTCACATAGTCCAGTTGGACTTCAAGTTCGTTTAAACGTTTTCTTTGAATGACTAGGTCGTTTGCCGCATCTAGAAGCAGGCCACCTTGTAGTTCGCGAGCGATACGATTTTGCTTCTCTATCGCTTGCACAACAGCAGCGGGGAAGCACCAACGGGCGCTTTCTTGAATCAAGGCATCAAGATGTAATTTAGCCAGTTGCCAATCAAAACGTAATCCGTGTTCAGGACCAAGAGGCTCGTCTGGCATGACAGGAGAAAAGTCGGAATTTTGGTAATTAATAGAGTCATAACTTTCAGCCAAGCCGCCAGTGCCTTGTTCAGGGTAGCTAGTACAGCCACCTAGAACTAAAGCAGACAGAGAAAGGGCTATGTAGCTTTTCAGTATTTTCATGCCAACATCCTATGTTTTTACTTTTTATTATTATGTTTTGTTACTTCTAGCTTAGTGGATCTTCATGAATTTGTGGGATTTTTTGAATTTACTGGGATAGCGTGGCCAATACGTAACAAGTTCATAATTTCAAGAGGTTGACCAGTCACATTTTCAAGTCGCATGTTGCGTTCGCGTTCAGTTAGGCGTTTGAACATGTAAACAATTGCGCCAACACCAGATGAATCTAAAAACTCAACTTGGCTGAAATCAACTTCGATTTCAGGGTGGCCATCATTTGAGATTACATCGTCAATATCGGTTTGAGCATCACGGCTACCTGCTGCATCTAAATCACCGAAGATAGAAAGAGTCAGTGTCGTTGTATTTAAATCAATCTTACGTAGTTCCATAGCGATATCTCCTTTTGAGTATGTATGGACAATTGCACTGAATGTGCCAACTTTTATATTTATATTTTTCAACAACTTAAATCGACTGTTAATCTCTATCTCATATTGAGAAAGTTGGTTTCTCAATATGAGAACTAAAAACGGCGGAACATATGAGAGCCATAAGTCATTAATTTTATGAATGAAAGTAAAGGTTAGATAAGGTTGATGAGTTGATCGCATCTTCTAGCAAAGATTGTCTAACTGTGTGTTAGAGCGCTTAGGATTAAAGGCATTTGTTGACCACTACAGATATTAATACGGAGCAAATGATGAGATTAACTAAATTGGCGATAGCCACTCTATGGGCGTGTTCGCTTGCATCTCATTCATCCTATTTACCGCCTGATCATCTGGTGCTTGCAAACACATACCAGCAAGGCATTGATGTGTCTGAATACTGGAAGAGTGAAAAACTCGATGGGATTAGAGCGCTGTGGGACGGGCAGCATCTTTATACACGCAAAGGGAATCGCATATACTCACCGAAGTGGTTTACAAAAAACTTGCCGAAGGTACACCTTGAAGGAGAGCTTTGGGCAGGAAGAGGCAAGTTCCACTTAGTCCAATCCACCGTCCTCGATCACACACCTAGTGATGCTGCGTGGCGCCAAATAGACTTGATGCTGTTTGATATGCCAGGAGCTACTGGCGATTATCAAAAGCGCTATTACAACATATTGCATTGGGTGAGTGTGATTGGAGAAACTCATGTCAGCTACATCGAACATCTACCGATTCAAAATGAAAAAGCTCTGTTTTATCAATTAGACAATGTCGATGAACGCAATGGCGAAGGTTTGATGCTCAGAAAGATCACCAGTCGTTATCAAGCAGGTCGAAGCAATGACCTGTTAAAACTAAAAAGGCATCACGATGCCGAAGCCACAGTTATTGGCTACAAAGGCGGGACAGGGAAGTATAAAGGGATGATGGGTTCGATTTTGGTTCACACGGAAGAAGGGGTTGAGTTTTATATTGGAAGCGGGTTCAGTGATCAAATGAGACTTGCGCCACCTGAGATCGGCAGCCGTATTACCTTTCGCTACAACGGCTTTACTCAAAATGGAAAACCCAAGTTTGCGCGCTTCGTTAGAGAGAAAAGTGAATATTAAGGCACATACTGCCGACGGATGCGAAATATCGCCCTGTAGACAGTCTCCGTACAAAAATATCTACACATAAAACAGTATTAATTGATTAAACGAAAAAGAGCCCTGAATATCAGAGCTCTTTTTCGTATTCGATATCAGGGATACCGGTTGAGTGAGTTAGAACTCAGCGAGAGCTAAATTCTAACTGCACATCGTCGTCTTGTTTGTGCATCCAGTGCAGACGCATACCTAGCATAATAGCTGCTGACGTTAGACCGACAATGAACCCAACCCAGAAACCGTGCGCGCCCATAGGCTCAACAATCCAATCTTTCATTCCTAAAATGTAGCCAATAGGAAGACCAAGCAACCAGTAAGCAACGAAAGTAATGTTGAAGATCGAACGCATGTCTTTGTATCCACGCAAAGCCCCTGCAGCGATAACTTGGATTGCGTCAGTACATTGATAAACTGCAGCGAACAATAGTAATTGCATTGCAACAGTAATTACCGCCGTATTCTCTGTGTACAGTAACGAAACTTGCTCTCTGAATAGTACCGTCAATGTAGCTGTCATTAAGGCTGTGACTAAACCAACAATGATTCCTACGTGTGTCGCGATTTTCGCTCCTTCAGTGTTGTTTTCACCCAACTTATGACCAACACGAATACTCACAGCGGCACCGATACTCATTGGTATCATAAATATCAGTGACGAGAAGTTAATTGCAACCTGGTGTGCGGCGACAACCAAAGACCCAAGAGGGGCAACCAACAGAGAAACAACAGCGAATAGCGTCACCTCAAAGAAGATAGCAGCGGCAACTGGAAAGCCTAGTTTAAACAAACGAATTTGTGCTTTGAGCTGAGGCTTGTGGAACGTACCGAAGATATTGATTTTAGCCAAACGCTTTGATGTTAAAACGTAAGCGAACAGCAGAGCAAACATCACCCAATATACGATAGCCGTTGCAACGCCACAGCCAACACCACCCAGAGCGGGAGCGCCAAGCTTTCCGTATACGAACATCCAGTTAAGCGGGATGTTTAATAGCAAGCCAATAAAACCAATCACCATTGCAGGCTTAGTTAAAGACATACCATCTGTAAAGCTTCTCAAAGTTTGGAACAACAAAAATGCAGGAACCGCAAACATCACCGCATTCATATAACCGATGGTTTTTTCTGCCATGAGTTGTTCTATGTCCATCCACTCCAATATCAGTTGTGTCTGAAAAAGTACGCCAATGATTGGAAGGGAGATGACAAGCGCTAAAAACGCACCTTGTTGAATCTCAAATGGAATTTTTACTTGTCTACCAGAACCATGAAGTTGTGCAACGACAGGAACCAACGCCATCAACAGACCCACACCAAATAAGATTGATGGTAGCCAGATACTTGCTGCAATCGAAACCGCCGCCATATCGATAGCACTTACACCACCGGCCATTACGGTATCGACAAAACCCATTCCAGTTTGTGCAACAGATGCGATCAATACTGGGGTCGCAAGTTTGATTAGATTCGAGGATTCTTCTTTGTAACGATGCACAAACAACTCCAAATAAGAGGGAAAATTAGAATAATAGTGTAGGAAAGGACATTCTGAAGGAATCAGAGGCAATGATCTTAAGCTTCCACTGGACGAATCATAAAGAAATGTCACAATAACTGCTATGAAAAACTGTTACTAAAATGCTAAATAGGAATCTTATGTTTACAGGTATCGTTCAAGGCATGGCAACACTGGTTGCTATAAATAAAAAAGAGTTGTTTCAGACTCATACCATTGAGCTAAGCGACGAAATGGTTGAGGGATTAGCGATTGGTGCCTCAGTAGCTCATAACGGTTGTTGCTTAACGGTAACGGAAATTTCGGGCAATCAGATTGCTTTTGATTTAATGCAAGCCACATTGCGATTGACGAACTTAGGCCAACTGAATGTTGGTGATAAAGTGAATGTTGAGCGAGCAGCAAAATTTGGTGATGAAATTGGCGGGCATAGTATGTCTGGCCACATTACGTTGATGGCGAACTTAGTGGATGTGATCAAGACTGAAAACAACCGCACGCTTTGGTTTGAGTTGCCACAGGAATCAATGAAGTATGTATTGAGCAAGGGTTATATTGGCGTTGATGGTTGTTCATTGACGATAGGTGAAGTGGAAGAGAACCGTTTCTCTGTACACTTGATTCCTGAAACGCTAAATCGCACTTTGTTTGGCAGCCGCGAAGTAGGCGACCAAGTAAATATTGAGTTTGACCCTCAAACACAAGCGATTGTTGATACTGTTGAGCGCGTGCTAGCAAACCAGAAGTCGTAGTAGCGGTTCATCAATAACACGCGCCCCAAAAGTGTTGACTAAGTAAAAATCGAAGATGTTAAAAAAGAGCACATTAAGTGCTCTTTTTCTATTTTTGTGTTTTTCTGGGCTAGCTTCAAAATCGAGGTGTAGCTTTAAATCGAGGTGTAGAGCCAACTCGACAAGAGAGAAAGTGTGTTAGAAAACTTGTTCGTCGTCTGCATCAATTGAAAGGTGGATTCTGTCTCTCAATTCATCAACCTGCATGTCCAGATGAATAGCATTGCAACATGCAGGGCAATCGTCATAAAAATCTTGGCTCCCATTAGAAGCATCCAGCGTTATGCTAATTGCATGACCACAATGGGGGCAAGAAACATGTTTCTCTGTGTATTTATGCATGGCGAATTATCCTCACTGTAACTTGCACTAATCGTAGTAGCTTGTATGGGGCGTAACAAATAGCGATATCGAACGTTGCACTTATATCGATTGCAGTAGCTAGCTGTGATTGGTGTTAAACGGCCTGTATCTTCTGAATACACGCCTCAGTTTGTGCTAAATACTCGCCGCCAAATTGATTGCAGTGGTTGAGAAGATGGTACAAATTATAAATGTCTTTCCGATCAGTATAGCCAACGTCGAGTGGATTGACGCTCTGGTAACCTTCATAAAACTCTTTTGAAAACCCTTCAAACAGTTCAGTTAGCGCTAAATCACATTCATGATCGCCCCAATAACAAGCGGGATCGTAACAGATTGGCCCAAAGGCTGAGTTAGCAACATTACCGTTCCAAAGGTCGCCATGAAGCAAAGAAGGGCGAGGGTTGTGGCCTGCAAGACGCATATTCACGACATCAACAATATCATCGATATCGCCGAATTCGATGCCTTTTTCTTTTAACAATTGCAGTTGGAAGCCAATGCGTTGCTCAGAGAAAAAACGTCCCCATTTCTTATGCCAAGGGTTGGGTTGAAGGGTGCTACCAATATAATTGTCTTGGTCACAACCAAACTCTTTCTGTTCACCCCATTGATGCAATTGAGCAAGTTGAACGCCAAAGTCATAGCTATTATTGCTTGTTTCAAGCGGCTTGGTCGGCAAGTAATTAAGGATAATGAACGAGCATTCTTTGGTTTTACCAATCAGTACCAATTCAGGAACATAAACGGTAGAAGTCTCTCTTAACAAGCGTAAGTTCTCAGCTTCAATTTCAAACTTAGGTAAAAATTCTCGCTGGTTCACTTTTACAAAGTAACGTTCGTTACCATCGCTAATCATATAGCAATCGTTAATGTCGCCACCAGAAACCTTGGTACGTTCAGTTATCTGGAAGTTAAATAGAAGAGTATCTGAAAGTTGTTGAGAAATGGCCTGCCACATAGGAAATCCTCAAAGACTGAAGGTTAGAAATACTGTTTGTTTAATAGCAATAGTTTAGGATAAATCTGAGCAATTTATAGACGCACTCGTCAATGTTCTTGGCTCTTCTTCAACTAATGTAGAATCAATTGGCTGATTTGTGAACTCGAACTGATTCAAGCCCTTTGAAATCAAAACAGAAATTGAGAATGATATAAGGAAATAGTTTGGAACTAATCTCACGGCATGATGATTTTCATACAATAGAATCGCAGAAATAGGTTGAGATTATTTTTCACTATATTTTAGGTGTGTTTGGTGAAGTTAGGGTGTTTTGATTGAAATTTAAGCTTAAATGCTAACTCGGATCACTTTAATACAGTTTTTAGTAATAAAGAGATGACAAACAGACTCATATACATAGTATTAGGCAGGTACATATTAATCTGCTCTTGAGCTTAAACGGAGATTTATTGTGGTTGTAGAAACCGATGGCTATTTGGCTTTGATCGAACACTTATCATTTAACCTAGATGTCTTTACTAATAGTAATGGCGATACAGGTAATGAAAGTGTCGAAGACATCATCACTGACATGATATCAACAAATATCATGGCTATTTTCGAGCAAAACCCTGAGTTACATTCAAGCGTTCGTTTTCAACTATTGAAAGAAGCGGATTCAGTGGTGGCTGATTTAGGTGAAGTGTTAGCTGGTGTATGGTCAAAAAAAGCGACTAACGAACAAATTGTATTCTTAGATGAATACATCGCATTAGTGAAGAATCTGTTTGATACTGCGGTCGCTCAATACGACTAATTAGCTTCTAGTACATTTACTAGGCTAAACAGCGATAGGCGTTTAAATAGTACCTTCAAAGCAACTGTGTTATCAGTTAATCTTTTAATCACTATAAACGCCTAAAATGCCAAAACTTAGAGGCCCAATAAGGGTTATCCAATCTCGATATAATGACACCTTTCGATGTCGAAGCATGTAGGAATTGATTGTTTCCTAAATATACACCGACGTGTCGTACCGTCATCGATGTTTTGAAAAACACCAAGTCACCACTTATTGCCTGTCCATACGCTATTTCCTTTCCCTTTTTAACTTGATCTTTTGTGGTTCTCGGTAAGGCTTGCTGGGTCGCAGTTTGCACTGCGATTTGAACGAAAGCAGAGCAATCTACGCCTCTAAATGAAGTCCCACCGAAATGATATGGCACACCTTTCCACTGTTCATACACACTCATATACGCATTGGTCGTTGATTGCTCTAACTTTGACAGAGGCTTGTGTGCGGTTTGACTAAGCTGAGAAGGGGATGGCGTCGAGCTACAAGCAGCCAATGTTGCTAAAGTTATTGTAACAACAGCCATTTTTCTGAATTTCATATGTAAGTCTTCTGACAAAAAACTGAAATATAAACGTCATCAAGGACTTCTAGTATACGAACTAACTTAAGGATATCTTTTTTCGTAGTCAAACTGGATTTCACATGCCCGACACAAATTTATCAATAAAACCTTCACGTTATTCATTCTCGCTCATTCAAACCGTCACCGCTGTATTTATTTCCATTCTTTTGCTCGTCATCTTTTTATCTTTGGTCAGTCTCCGAGGCGTCGATCGGGTCGGGGGCCATTTTGAAGCACTTTCGGAACAAGCATTACCTCTTGCATTAAACAACGCCGAATTAACACAAAGCGTGTTGGAGCAGGTAAAACTTCTTACTTATAGCACCCAATCAACCGACCTAAATACGCTTAGCACAACAGGCAACTCGATCGACGTGTTAGTTGCCGAAAGTAACCAAACGCTAGAAGAACTCCTCTTCATATCCCAGTCTTTTCCTGACGCGATTTCCGTTGAACAAAAACAAGACTTAACCGAGAACATGGCGACCTTACAATTGATGACTAGCCAAGTGTTGTCGTCACAAATCGAAATTCAGAATAAGCAAAACCTCATCGATGGCCAAGTCACTGAGTTTCGCTATGGTGTGAGTTCCATCGGACCTGAAATGAACCGTATCAGTTCTTTCCTTGTTCAGAACAACCCAGAGGCTTCCGATGCGGCTAACCGATTCACAGCGAGTGCTTCTGCAATGGCGAACACCTTCCTAATGTTGATGATGCAATCAGACTTAGAAAAAGCGCAAGACGAATACAGAGAGCTTCGAAATCGAATTGCAGGCATTAACCTCGCGTATGATGACTTTTCTGAATGGCATCCAGACATCGTAGAGTTCGCAAGCTTAACAGCGCCTTATGAGATGGTTAAATCTGGCTTTGCAGATAACGGTGTATTAAGACAAATCCTGCAAAAGCTAGAACTTGTTGAGCAACAAGAAGCCGACTTAGCAAAAGTCATCCATCTGGCCAACACCGTGATAGGGACCTTAAATCAACTATCGAACACCGCTTCCATTTTTATTTATGAAAGCGAGTTTGTGGTCAATCAGACAATTGCGACGATAGACAAAGTACTATTTATTAGCGGATTAGTGATAACGGCCATCATTTCTATTTCATGGTTCGTATTGCGTCACTGGGTGAACAAAGGACTCAGGAACATTACTCAACAAATGAGCTTACTCGCGGAACACGATTTTTCAAAACAGAGTCAATTAGTTGGCCCATTGGAATTGCAAGTTATCGCATCAAAACTTAATTCTGTTGTCGACTCAACCGCTGATTCGGTTCGTTTGGTAACGCGCAACTGTGAGACGCTTTATCAAACGGCTGAAGTAAGCCATGACGCTGCAGAGCAAACCAATTCGAGCTTGAACGAGCAGAACGAATCACTTCAGAATATGATCACCACCATTACTGAACTAGAAGCATCGATTGGTGAGATAGCTCGTATCTCTAATGCATCGAACGACGATGCACAAATAGCAGAAGATGAGTCAGTGAATGGCAGCCAAGTTGTTGGACTTAACCAGCAGCGACTGCATGCACTAGAACACTCGTTAAGCATGAATGAAGAATCGATGGCCGACTTAGACGGGCGTGTTAAACAGATTCGCGAAATGGTCGACATGATCAGCGGCATTGCTGACAACACTAACTTACTCGCATTAAATGCAGCAATAGAAGCAGCTCGAGCAGGAGATCAAGGCCGAGGCTTTGCAGTGGTCGCCGATGAAGTAAGAAAACTAGCCAGCGGCACATCCCAGCAAACCACTAATATTCGAAATATGATGAATGAATTGGTAGCAGCAGCTGATCGCTCACGGGCTTCTGTAACAGAGTCGAGAAACGAAATGGCGAATGCACTTGAAACCAGTGGAGATGTGAAACAAGCGTTTGAAAAAATCGAGGTGGCGGTTAGCCAGATTAAAGGACGTGTTGAACAAATCATGGTGGCGACTGAGCAACAGGCACGCGCAACGGTGGATGTGACACATTCGATCACTCGTGTTTCTGAACAAGGCGAGAATACTAAGTTACAGCTTGAATCCATGATTGAGAGTTCAGAGCAAGTCGGAGAGATAGCTGGGCACCAACAAGCCATGCTTCATAAGTACGTACTGAAATAAACAAGCGTCCTCAAATAAACGAGCTTGCTGAGTTAAGCCTGACAGCATAATAGTTGAAGCACTAGCTACGCTTAAATTCCTATTGATACAGAAACGCCCTTAAGTTTTCACAAGAATCTAAGGGCGTTTTGCTTTGGTATTAAGCTTGGTTTGTTATGGAGACGAGTTTGTTATAGAAACAGGTTTGTTATTAAGATAGGTTTGGTCTCAACATAAACTGAGACTCAACTGAATTCGAACCTAGTCTTTCGTTGTCGGGAATCGTGCAAATGGCTGACGTAGCATTAAGTCTAACCGTTGCTCTTTACCATCTTGAATCTCTGGAACGCCAATCTGAACGTTATCATGGCCAAGCTTAGGTTGAGCGCGATAGGTTTTGAACCAAATGTCCCACACCGATAAGAAAAAACCAAAGTTTGAGTGCGTTTCCTTAGCAATGACCGAGTGATGAACGCGGTGCATGTCTGGTGTCACAATCACTTTTCTCAATCGCTTATCAATCCACAGTGGCAGACGCGCATTGCTGTGGTTAAACATCGCACTGGCGTTAAGAACAATTTCAAAGATGACAATAGCGATGACAGGTACACCAAGCGCGATCACTAAACTCACTTTAATCAGCATTGAAATAATCATCTCAATTGGATGAAAACGAGTTCCGGTTGTGACATCAATATCTAGATCCGCATGATGAACTCGGTGTAACTTCCATAGCCATGAAACACGGTGAAACACCAAGTGCTGCAGGTAAATAGCGCAATCTAACAGTAAAACACAGATGAGAATGGTGAGTTCTTTAGGAAGTGACAGGGTATTGAATAGACCCCATTGGCTTTCTTGTGCGATAACCGCCGCTTGAAATGCTGCGATTGGAATTAGAGTGGCTAATAGAAAGCTGTTCAAAGCAACCAACGCAAAGTTATTACCCCAACGAAACCATTTGCTTTGAGTCAGTGTTTTCCGAGGAAAGCGGTACTCCCAAAGCGCACACAATCCAAAAACGACGATAAAGCAAACAAGGCGAAGCAGGGATGGGTCTTGCATGGGAATTCCTTCTATCATTCTAGGGTCACTGTAAGTACAATCGTGCCACTTTTCTAGATTTATCGTTATTGTCCATGAGAATCCACGCTTTTCACCGTTTATATCAACATCGTTTATCCATTGCTACTAAGCCGTTTAATGCGCGCGGGTGTAAAGTAGTGCGATGTGAATTCTGTAAAATAAAACAAGACAGCTGTATCTGTGAACATCAACCAGACGTAAATACGAACGTTGCGACCATGTTGATCTTGTCAGATAACGAAATATTGAAACCAAGTAATACAGGTCGATTGATTATCGATACAGTAAAAGACAGTTACGCTTACTTATGGCATCGCACAGAGCCGAATCAGGAAATGTTGGATGTCTTAAAAGATGACAACTATCAACCTGTCGTAGTGTTCCCCGAAGACTATACAGATGACAAATCGCGCGTGGTTCAAAACCTGCCACAAATGCGTGACCCAAACAAAACACTATTGCTGATCTTTATTGATGGTAGCTGGCGCGAGGCACGTCGAATTTTTCGTCGCTCAGAATATCTGCAAGATTTACCTGTGTTATCGATTGAGCCTGAATCGGTTTCTCAATACATGATGCGCAAGTCAGACAATGAACAACATCTTTCGACAGCAGAAGTGGCGAGCTTGGTTTTGAAACAGGCTGGTGAAGAGCAGGGTGCCAAGACTTTACAGCTATGGTTTGAGACATTTCGGGAAAGTTATATGTTAAGTAAGACACGTTATAAGTCGGATCCAACCAAACCGAGCCTGAATGCTTTCATAGAGCATACTAAAAGTGAGAAGTCACTCTAACCTTTAACCGCTTTGTGCTGACTTGTTGTTCAAACAAACTCAAACACGGGATAAGTTTGTCATCTATCACGGTTTGTAGGGGGAGTGTTATGGATAATGCTCTTTAGTTGTTTATTTAGAAAAAATTATTTGCCCTAATTTAGGGAAAAATTGGAGAGATTTCATGTATTACGGCTTCGATGTTGGCGGCACAAAGATTGAGTTTGGTGCGTTCAATGAAAAACTTGAGCGAGTAGCGACAGAACGCGTACCAACGCCCACTGAAGATTATCAACTGCTACTTGATACAATTGCCGGTTTGGTAAAGAAGTACGACAACGAATTTTCTTGCGAAGGCAAAATTGGTCTTGGTCTTCCTGGAATGGAAGATGCTGACGACGGCACAATGCTGGTTGTTAACGTACCAGCTTCAACGGGGAAACCACTACGCAAAGACCTAGAAGCGCTTATTGGTCGTAGTGTGAAAATTGAAAATGATGCAAACTGTTTTGCGCTTTCAGAAGCGTGGGATGATGAACTTAAAGACGAACCATCAGTAGCAGGCCTAATTCTAGGTACTGGCTTCGGTGGCGGTTTAGTTTATGAAGGTAAAGTGTTCTCTGGTCGTAATCACGTTGCTGGTGAATTAGGTCACATGCGCCTTCCTCTAGATGCATGGTTCCACCTTGGCGACAACGCACCTCTACTGGGTTGTGGTTGTGGCAAGAAAGGTTGTTTAGACAGTTACTTATCGGGTCGCGGCTTCGAACTGATTTACGAGCACTACTTCGGTGAGAAGAAGAAAGCGATCGAGATCATTCAAGCATACAACGAAGGCGAATCAAAAGCCGCTGAGCACGTAGATCGCTTTATGGAGCTATTGGCTATCTGTTTTGCAAACCTGTTTACGGGTCTTGACCCACACGTTGTTGCACTGGGTGGCGGACTTTCAAACTTCGAACTTATCTACGAAGAGATGCCAAAGCGTATCCCTAAATACCTACTGTCTGTAGCGAAGTGTCCGAAAATCATCAAAGCGAAACACGGTGATTCAGGCGGTGTTCGTGGCGCTGCATTCCTTAACATTAAGTAATCGTTACTTACCGTTAAGCTAGCTAAGGTTAGATAGTTAAAAAGAACAAATAAAAATGCCGCAATCTCGAAAGAGGTTGCGGCATTTTTTATTGTTCAGTGTTTTCGTTTCTTCAGCTCTTAGCTCTAATTACAAACGAAAAGCTAGAAGCTACATATCAAGAAAAAGAGCCAGAGGGCTTACTTCTTCTTTTTACCAACACCAAGGTTGTCTTTTTGCTTCAATGTAAGCTTAGTAAAACCAAGCTTACGGAAATAGTTGTCTTGGTAGTTACGAACCGCTTTAGTATCAGAAATGAACTCAAGCTGCTGCTCAGTTTTTAGATACTCAGTGATGTCGATACCTTCAGCTGCTGCAACAGCTTCTTGGATCGTGCGGTGTTCTTGTTTCGAAAACAATAACTCTTTGTCTTCATCTTTATAAGTGTACAGAATGGTACGAGCCATGGTGCTCTCCAATATAATTATTACTTTGCGCGCACTCTACATAAAAACAGTACGCCACTCAAGTTAATGATAGGAAATTACCACTTATTAGCCTCATGAATGGAATGTGTAATAAGCATTTTGTGGTATACTATTCGTTATTTTTTAATCTGGCTGACTTAAACGGAACTTATGAGCAATACGCTTTACCCAAAGATCATGGGAATTATAACGCGAATCCAGAACTACCCTGGAATCAAAGGATTAAAAGAAGTCGAAGACAGAATAACGAGTCTATGCGAAGCTAATAATCAACCGATCCCGGATTCAATCGCGCTTTTCCTTAAAGGTTTCACAAGCTATCGCCACGATAACCTTTCTGACGCTGCTGAGCATTATAAAGCCTGCCTAAACGTCATTGCTCCTGAAGAAATTCAACTATATGTATTTGTCATCGGGTTACTTGCGTCTACCCATAACATTCGTGGTGATTATCAATCAGCGTATGCTTGTTACTCAGAGACACTAGAAAACTTACACCTAGTTGATGACAATTTTAAGTCACTTATATTCTGTAATCTAAGTGACTTGCACTTAAGCTTAGAAAAATACGAACAAGCGAAGCAATATGCTCGTAAAGCCATTATTTCATCTCAAAATGCGAATCGCCTGTTAGATTGTGCTGTCAGCCATTTAAACCTAGCCTATAGCTGTGCACATACAAATGAGTTTGAGCAAGCGGTTAGCGCCATTATGGAAGCGAAAAGAATAGGCACCTCGCTTTCTAGTCACAGGACGATAGCTCTTTGTCATAGTTACCTAGGGCAAACCATGCTCTTGTGGGGAGGCTTCGATGATAGTGATGTATTAGATGCATTTTATCAGGCAGAAGAGCACTTCAAAAAATCGAGAGATGAGCATAATCGAAAAGAAAATTTGGTTTACTGGTTTCAATTCTTAGAAGGCATTGGAGAGCGAGAACAAGCAAAAGTAGGGTGCGCTTTTCTCGAACAGAATTTTGATCTAAAGAGTAGTTACCGTTCTTATGCTATCTATGCCCAAACTAAGGCGAAGCTCTTTCGAGATGAAGAGGATTGGTCTGGTTTAGCGGCACTTCAAACTCAGCATGTGGATCTTTTAGAAAAACACATGAGAAGTTATGAGCGCGAACAGAACGAACGTATTCTAGAAGGGGTAGGTACCATTCAGAGTAAGAAGAAAAATGACGTTCTGACTCAAATGCAAAAATATATGGGTGCGCTCACTGATATTGGTCAATTCATAGCAACCGCTGCAGATTTAGAAAGCGTACTGCCTGAGATACTCCATAAGATAAATATGATTCTACCAACATCTGAGTTTGGGATTGCTATGTATGACGATAAATCAGACATACTCGACTACCGCTATTTTGTTGATACTCAAGGATTAATACCGAACCTAAAAGTAGTTTGCCAAGAGAACCAAACCATTGGTACGTATGTGATTCGCAAGCGAGCTACCGTTCATTTTAATAGCGCGACAGATGCGGCTCTAGAACCCTATATCGGTAAAACCACACAAGACGATAATTTCGTTACGTTTCGTGGCGAGCTTGATACTAACTCAATGATTCTAACGCCAATCATTCTTAATGAAAAATTAATCGGCTTTCTGTCAGTTCAGCATCATCTACCAAACCAATATCAGGAACACCACTGTCAGCTTATAGAACATTTAGCTAGCTTTATTGCCGTGTCGCTAGAAAATCAAAAGCAACGACAGCGTTTAGAAAGTGCGAATCAAACACTCGAAATCTTGAGTACTACTGACCCACTAACAGGTCTAGCTAATAGATATCAATTAGATAACATCACGCCAGTCTTAATACATAACGCTTACTACCAAAAACAATCTCTAGCGGTCCTTATGATCGATGTTGACGAGTATAAAGCTTATAACGATTTTCATGGGCATTTAGAGGGCGACGAAGCGCTTCGTATTATCAGTCGCTTACTTAAAAAAACATTCACAACCAAGAATGACTACCTTTTCAGATATGGCGGTGATGAGTTCATGGCGATTTGCTTCGGACAGAGTAGTAGTGATATTGAAAATAAGGTTGTCACTCTGCGAAAGATGTTAAATGAAGTCAAATTAGCAAACCCTAAAGCTCTCTATGCGGAACAATTAACACTCTCTATTGGTGGGGTTAACGTCGACTTAGCCAGTGACAATGTGGATCGAAACTTTAAAATGATTTGTGATATTGCAGACAAACAGCTCTATCAAATCAAAGAAAATGGCCGTAACAACTATAATTTGGTCGATTGCAGATTACTTAAAGTCGAGCTTGTTTAGTTCAACTCTGTATACAACCCCCCATAAAAAGAAAGCCCCTGATATCCAATATCAGGGACTTCATCTATTTAGAGTATGTATTACTCTGAATTCGCTAGCTTAAAGCTAACAATCTTGTTTATTTACACACGACCTTGCAAAGGAATGATCGTCACCGTTTCACCGGCTTTTACAGTGTCTACCGCTGGTGAAATCTCGATTAGACAGTTTGCTTCGCTCATTGAACGTAGAATACCTGAACCTTGCTTACCGGTTGTTTTTACTTCAAGCACGCCTGATTCGTTCATTGAAAACACACCACGACTGAATTCAGTACGGCCTTGGCGTGAGCGCAGTTGTTCTGTCGCTACCGCATTCGCTTTAACAGGTGTCCAGTTGGTTTGGCCTTGTAGCTTGCGGATTGCAGGTTCTACAAAGTTAATGAACGACACCATCACGGCTACTGGGTTGCCAGGTAAACCGAAGAAAGGTTTGTCTTCAATTTTGCCGTAAGCAAGAGGGCGACCTGGACGCATGTTGATACGCCAGAAGTTAATCTCACCCAACTTATCTAACGCGAGTTTGATGTAATCAGCATCACCAACAGACACGCCACCTGAAGTCAGAACCATATCGGTCTCTAACGACGCAGCATGAAGTACATCCATCATCTTTTGTTCGTCATCTTCGATAATGCCGTAATCAACGATGTCGCAACCTAGCTTTTGAAGCATGCCGATGATAGTGAAACGGTTCGAGTCGTAGATAGAGTTTGGCTTTTGCTCAACGCCCGGTGCCTGAACTTCATCACCCGTTGAGAACACACCCACCTTCACTTTACGCAGAACAGGGCAGGTACCGAAACCTAACGACGCCATCATACCCATTTCTGGTGCTTCGATGCGTGTGCCACATGTAAAGACAGGTTGGCCAATTTCTAAATCTTCACCGGCCATACGGACATTTTGTCCAACTGAGATTTTCGCATCTGGGAAGCTAACTTTATCGCCACCTTGCACGGCTTGCTCACGCATCACAACAACATCAACGCCATCTGGCATTGGTGCACCCGTCATGATCTTAACAGCTTCACCTTGTTGAACGGTTTTGTCGTAGCTGTGACCAGCCATAACTTCAGCAACAATGTTGTAGCTATCCAATTCAAGATCTTCACTACGAATCGCGTAGCCATCCATTGCAGAATTAGTATTCTGTGGGACGTTGATTGGCGAGATCACATCTTCAGCCAACACACGACCGTAGCCTTGCAGTAATTCAACACTCTCTGTGAGATCAAGCGCGTCAATGCTATCAACAATCTTTTGTTGGCCCTGAGTTACGGTTAAACCTGCTGGAGAGAACGAATCACAACACACCGCGGGCGCTGCGTCTTTTGAAGATGAGCATGACGCTGCTTTGCCTGTTGTAGAGGAAAGGTCAAAGGACTGCGCGTAATCGATGATGAAATCACGAATCGCTTCTAAGTCGCTGATCGCCATTTGTGGAAGGTCAGATTCAACGTGGCTGTCTGCAGCAATCGCAATAATGTTGTTATCGTTTGGATACAACCAAGGTTTGCCCACTTCATCTCGGTGCAGCTCGATTTTAGGGAAAGCAATGTTCTTACAGCCTTCAACCAAAATCAGATCAAGTGTGTTGGTATCAAAGCGAGTCAACAGGTAATCAAAATCGGCTTCCGCTTCTGGAGTCTCAGTCATCATCACGTGACGGTTTCGAGAAGCTATCAGCATTTGATTTGCGCCCGCTTTGCGTAAACGGTAGCTGTCTTTACCCGGCTTATCGACATCGAAATCGTGGTGGGCGTGCTTAAGAACACCGACTTTTAAACCCGCATTAGTCAGCAGAGGCAGCAACGCTTCAAGTACGGTTGTTTTGCCTGTGCCACTGTAAGCAGCAAAGCCCAATAGAGGAAGGTTAGGGCGTTGTTTCGAATCTTTCATTATTGAAGCGTTCCAAATTGGGTGAGTTCTTCTGGCGTATTGAGATTAACAAAGCAGTTAGGAGAATCGCTAAAATCGACATATTCCGTGACACACTCTTTGTACAGCAAGATAATTTTACGATCACCACGTTCCAAAAACGCTTCTAGCTTTGGCAGAACACGTTTGTGGAATAGGGTGAATACTGGTTGCTTAAATTCGCCATCATGCGCGACAAGAATGTCGCTGTCTTCTTTTACCGCAGAACAAAAACGTTCAACAAGGTCGTCACTGATCTGTGGGCTGTCGCAAGGGACAAAGCCGACCCAATCTGTGCTCGCGTTTTTAAGGCCAGCATGAATGCCGCCCAATGGGCCTGGATAGTCAGGGAAAGAATCGGAAACAACCGGTGCAAATGCTTGGTAACTGTCTAAGTTACGGTTAGCATTGATAGTGATGCTGACATCTTGTTGTGACAGCTTGTTTATAACGTATTGAATAAGCGGAGAACCGTTGAGTTCAACGAGTCCTTTATCTTTTCCGCCCATGCGGCTGGCTTGTCCGCCAGCCAAAATAACCCAACTAGTTTGCGTTGGAAGCAGCATAAATATTCTCTTGTGCTTTGTTCTTTTTAATAACTTGCAGAAGCGGTGATTCGCTCAAAGTGTTGTCCTTGATCCACCACTGCTTCTTACACAAATCGGTTAACGCGTTAGTTTGGTGACTTGTAATGACTAAACTCGCGCCTCTCTGAAGAAGATCTTCGGCCATAATCACCAATCTTTCAATAGATTCTTTGTCTAAAGAAGCACTTGGTTCATCCATAAGCAAGATTGAAGGCTTAAGAATCCAAGCACGGGCCATTGCTACGCGTTGGCGCTCACCACCAGACAACACAGAAATGTGCTCATCTGCCAAGGTTTCTAAACCTACCATTCTTAATGCATTAATTATTTGAGCTCGCTTATCTTTTTGACTCTCTTTATTAAAGCGAATGCCATAAGCGACATTTTGGTACACCGAGCCATCAAAAAGGTAAGGGGTTTGGTGGAGATAGATGATGTCTTTAAATTTTAACCGAGGAAACAGGCTATGTTGCCAGCTTTGTGTCGGAGACTGAATACGGCCAGAGCTCGGCTTGATCAATCCTGATAAGATTTTAAGTAGGGTCGTTTTGCCAACGCCATTGTCCCCTTTGAGATAAATGGCATCGTTGGGGCCGATCGACAATTCGGGGATGTGGAACAAAACACGCTCTTTGTAGCGCATTGAAATTTGCTGCGTTGTTATTTTTATACTCATGACAGCGTTCCTAAGTTCTTAAATAGCCTTTTCCTCTCACACTGGAAAGGAAAAAGTTAAGGGCTAATGCCAATGCTAATAACACCATACCGAGGGCGACGCCTTGAGCGAATGCGCCTTTGTGGCTTTCCATGGCGATAGCTGTTGGGATGTTTCTTGTCATCCCCATAATGTTGCCACCGACCATCATTGAACAACCTACTTCTGTGACGATACGAGAGAAGGCAGCAATGGTTGCAGCCAATAGAGGGAAACGAGTTTCCCAAATCAAGGTACACGCGACTCGTGTTGTTGATACGCCAAGAGTGCGCGCTGTTTCTACTGCTCGGCGGTCACTGGCCTGCAGAGCGCCATGCATCATCGCAACTAGGATAGGGAAACAGATCAGCATCTGACCTAAAATCATCGCCTTTTGCGTGAACAGTAATTGCCAATCACCTAAAGGACCAGAACGAGAGAGCATCATGTACATCAACAAGCCAATTACCACAGTCGGTATCGCTTGTAAGGTGTTGATCACCGAAAGCAGCGCCCATTTACCGGGGAATTCGGTGTAAGCCAATAAGAAAGCCATAAGGATTGCAGGAACAATCACTAATGAGATGGCGGACAAAGATACACTGAAGGATACCGCGACGATTTGCCACAATTCGTGGTCAAAACTCACCAGTAGATTCATTGCATCAATCGTTGTTTGCCATAGGGTCATGAAGTATCTCGTTTGAATCGATAATAGGCTTTTATCGGTAGTGTCTGATGTTAATCATAGCTGACACAAACTATTTGAGCCTGTATTGGTCAGCTATTGTTTCTAAGCGTGAATGCCTTTAAAGCAAGACGGTTTTTAAACGTGATTGTTTAGGTGGTCTCGTTGACTGTTTAGTTAAGCGTAGCGCTAGTTGGTTAGGGTTAAACCTTCAACGCTACGCTTTACTCACAACCCACGACTCATTTCTTACAACAAGCTATTCTGCGCTTGCAACAAACTATTCTGCGTTTGCAACAAACAGCTGTTTGCCGTGCAGTTTAAAGTCGTTGATCAGTTTCTGGCCTTTAGGGTTAACCAACCAATCACTGAATACTTTCGCTGCTTGGTAATTGATGCTTGGGTAGCGTTCTGGGTTAACAAGAATCACTTGGTAAGGGTTAAATAGGTTCTTGTCGCCTTGGAACAACACTTTAAGGTCAAGTTTGTTTTGGTAAGCCAACCAAGTACCACGGTCTGTCATGGTGTAGCCTTGCATTTCAGACGCCATGTTCAGAGTAGGACCCATTCCTTGACCAACGCTGCGATAGCCGCCAAAGTTTGGCTCCATCTTAGTTTGTGCCCAAATACCCATCTCTTTCTTATGAGTACCAGAGTCGTCCCCACGAGAAACAAACGTCACGTTGTTGTTCGCGATTGCTTTGAACACATCAGCTACTGCTTTTTGAGATTCAATCTTCGCAGGGTCGCTTTGTGGGCCAACGATAACAAAATCGTTGTACATCAGCTTACGAGGTAAAACGCCGTAACCTTTTTCAACGAAGTTCGCTTCAGCTTTTGGTGCGTGAGTCATTACCAAATCAACATCACCGTTTTCACCCATGCGAAGTGATTTACCCGTACCCGCAGCGAGAACATCAACCTTAATACCAGAATCCTTTTCGAACTCAGGCAATAAGTAGTCCAGTAAGCCTGAGTGGTAGGTACTTGTGGTTGTCGCCAATTTGATATGAGTGGTGTCTTCCGCGCTGCTAGCCGTGTAACTGACGATAGATAGAGCTGCAATAGTTAGGGGAATTGCTTTCATTATTATTATGTCCATTCTGTTATAAATGAATGACATGCCTCTATTTTTAAAGGGCTCAAAGAAGGGCATGTGCATAAGACGCTAATTGTTGTAATTAGGAATCTACACCTAATAAGCAAGCTTAATGCCAATAAATAGTGCATCAAATTTCATTAAATTGCTGTTATATCGAACAAAACTGCGTCATTTAGGCTAACAAAATGCATTAAAATATGAGCTAGGACAAAATGTCGCACATTGTCCCTGTCGCACAAAAGGTTAATTGGTACACTCTGTCCCAACTTTCCCCATCGGCTAATCATTATGTCTTTACCTAGTTCACCTGCATCGAACCTCAACCCAAACACATTGACTCAATATCAAGCGTTTTCCGTCTTGGTCGTGGACGATGAAGTAGGGATGCAGGCTATTCTAAAGAAGGCTCTGGGTAAGTTCTTTGGCAAGGTATCGAGTGCAGGATCCGTTGAAGAAGCTGAAATACTGCGTTCGAGCGAACATTTTGATCTCATTGTTCTTGATATCAACCTGCCAGGACGCTCTGGTATTGAGTGGGAAGAAGCGTTTAACGACAACGACAAACGTGCTGATGTTATTTTCATGACTGGCTATGCTGATCTAGAGATGACCATATCCGCGCTTAAGCTTGGCGCTTCAGACTTCATTCTTAAACCTTTCAATTTGGAACAAATGATACAAGCTGTACTACGTTGTATGGATAAGCGCCTTGATCAAAGAATGCAATACGCATTGAAGCGTGATGTTAGCCGTCATATCAAGACCGAGTTAATCGGTAACTCAGATAAAACCAAACAGCTTAAATTGCTGATCAGTCAATTTGCACCCTCTCGAGCATCCGTTCTTATAGAAGGTGAGTCAGGTACAGGTAAAGAGCTAGTTGCACGTGGTGTACATGAAGCGAGTAAACGCACAGGCCCATTTGTGCCAATCAACTGTGGCGCAATCGCCCCAGAACTTCTTGAAAGTGAACTATTCGGGCATACCTCTGGCGCATTTACCGGCGCGAAGAAAAACCGTGAAGGTCTATTCAGAGTCGCAAGTGGTGGCACCTTGTTCCTCGACGAAATTGGGGAAATGCCACTACCAATGCAAGCAGCGTTGTTGCGTGTGTTAGAGCAACGCACTATTCGTCCAGTCGGTAGCGAGAAAGAAATTGCCGTTGACGTACGAGTAGTGGCGGCGACTAACCGAAACCTTCAACAAGAGGTCGAAAAAGGGCACTTCCGTCGCGATCTATTCTACCGACTCAATGTCCTTAAAATCGATGTTGTGCCATTGAGAGAGCGTCCATCCGATCTAATAGAGCTTGTTCCGTATTTCACTCGTCTTTTAGCAAGTGAACTTAGTGTACCGGTTCCAAACTGGGCGCATGAAGACATCTTGGCGATGAATGAATACGAATGGCCGGGAAATATTCGCGAACTCAAGAACCTAGTCGAAAGGTGCATTCTTTTAGACAAGCCACCAGCGCACTATTGGCGCGAAATTAATGGCGATCCTGCGCCCACCAGTATTTCAGTGACGGTGTCACATGGAGCGGAAATACCAAACTTGAATAACGTAGACGCTGCAGAAGGTTACCCCAACACTTGGACACTCAAAGAAGTAGAGAAATCTCATATCGAGCAACTGGTGAGTTTTCATGATGGTAATAAATCCGCAGCTGCAAGAGACCTCGGCGTTGCACGGAAAACGCTAGAGCGTAAATATAAAGATTGGAACACAGAAGGCTCTGAATATGCCGATTAGACGTCATTGGTGGTCAAAGTGGACGTTCCGGTTCAAAACCATGGTGCGTTATCGTCTGTTATTTTTGACGTCAGCGCCGATCATTTTAACTTTATGCGCTTTGGTTGCGATCACTTTGTATTGGTCTGTTCACTATACGTGGCAGGGGGCTTTGATCGATGTTGATGAGCGTTTGGATGTTGCCGACAACAGTATCCATCTAATTCAAAATCAACAGGCCTATAACGTTCAAGCATTCGCTGAGTCTTATAACTTTCGAATCAAACTTACGAGTGATATTTCAAAGGAAGAGCTCACTCGTTGGGTTTCTGAAAACAAATCTCGCTATGAGCTCGACTTTTTGCGTTGGAGAAGTGTTGAGAGCATGGGGAAAAAGCGTGAATACCTCGATCTGACACGCAAAGAATCGTTCTTTAGTGTATTGAGCCAAAATGAACTCAACGAGTTAGACCAAAACCTTGCAAGGCAAGCCGAAGTCCCAATGCTCAATAGTCAAAATGTTGAAACTCGGGGTTTAGTTAGCCGTACCGTTGTGTCGATTCGTGACAAGAATGATCACGTGATTGGTTTTCTTGATGGCGGGATCCTACTTAATAACAGCACACAGTTGGTTGATCAGATCAGCAATCTCATTTATCCGCAACGCGAGGGCTTTAACCGCCGCATAGGTACCGTCACTGTGTTTCTTGATGACCTACGTGTCAGCACTAATGTGCCATTAAGCAGTGAAGACAGCGCAGGGCGCGCAATTGGTACTCGCGTTTCTCATGAGGTTCATTCAAAAGTATTGAATCAAGGGCAAAAGTGGTTAGACCGAGCATATGTTTACGACGCTTGGTACATCACCGCTTATCAACCAATCCACGACCAGTTTGATAACGTTATTGGCATGCTTTATACCGGCTATCTAATCTGGCCACTCGTAGAGACGTATCTGACTAACCTTGGTGAAATCAGCATCACCATCATATTACTGCTGTTAGCTTCAGGTTTGATCGTACACCGTGGTGCACGCGATCTTTTCAACCCAATTGAACGCATCCATAAAGTTGTAAAACTCGTCCAAATGGGGCAAGACAAGCGAATCGGTACGTTGGGTTTGGATGATCAACACGAACTTACGTTGCTTGCGAAACAGTTCGACAAAATGTTAGATCTGCTCCACGAGCGTAATCAAGAGATTCAACAAGCTGCGTCTGAACTCGAATGTAAGGTTCATTCTCGTACCGCCAGTTTGAAAGAGAAAACGGAAGAACTCGAACTGCATATCCAGCTTCTCAACCAAGCTAGAGATAAGCTGGTGGTCAACGAGAAATTAGCCGCATTAGGTGAGTTAACCGCAGGTATTGCCCATGAGATTAATAACCCAACGGCGGTGATTCTTGGCAATGTTGAACTAATGAAGTTTGAACTTGGCGATGAAGTGGGCCGTGTAGACGAAGAAGTCCACGCGATCATGGAGCAGATCGACCGAATCCGAAACATCACACGAAGCTTACTTCAATACAGCCGACACGGTGGTGTACAAGACGAAATCACTTGGCAACATATCAATCCAATTGTCGATGAAAGTATTACGCTCGTAAAAACAGGCGCAAAAAAGAAAGGTATTGTGTATGTCTCGCAATTGAATGCTAAAACCTCAGTCGAAGTGAACCGAAACCAATTGCTGCAAATTCTAGTGAACCTGCAAATGAACGCGATTCACGCGATGGACGGACAGGGCACGTTGACCATCTCAAGTGAAGACTGGGTTGAAAATGGTGTGTCTCATGGTGCGATTGTTCATGTTGAAGATGAGGGCTGTGGTATTAAGGAAGAACAACTGAAACGTATTTTCTCTCCTTTCTATACCACCAAAAGAGACGGCACAGGCTTAGGTTTGTCCGTTTCTCAAAGTATTTTGAGCCAAACGGGCGGCGAAATACGAGTTGAATCCGAAGTAGGTAAAGGAAGTCGCTTTAGTATCTATCTTCAGCAAAAAGCCACACCGCAGTTGTTGGTGTCTAACCTTTAATCAAAGTTTGAACCACAAAGACATAAAAAACACCTCCGCACTTAAGGCAAGTTCGGAGGTGTTTTTATTTATGGCTAATCATTTGAAATGAATACAAGCCATTTCAAACGGTTAGGAGAGTCCAAAACATGAAAAGCGTTAAGCCTAATGCGCTGCCACTGAAATTTTCGGTGGGTTGATGTTGTGCTTCTTAAACTCTTTCATCACACGCAGGGTAATGTCGGTTTCAAACAACTTCTCATACGCCGTGTCGACGACATAAGCCTTACACGTCAACTGTATCGCTAGGTAGTTGTCGGTAATCGTCTGTTTAACCAGAACCGTAACAGGCTTCGGCAAGTGGATGTAACGACTTGAAGACGCCGCTTCTTGAATCAAGTCTCGGGCTAGGGTGATGTCTTCATTCATACCGACATAAAATGGAATCACCACCTGCATATCCAGCGCGCCATAGTTACCACTGGTCGTTACTTCGTTTAAGAACTTGTTGTTCGGGATCGTGATGATGTCATCGTTCAGGGTTCTCATTCGAACAGAACGCAAACCAATGGTAATGATGTCGCCATAGTTACCTTCGAACGTGACGCGGTCACCAACCTGAAAGGGTCTGTCAATCATCACAGTGATGCCGGCGATAAACGATGCTGCCAAGTCTTTAAGCGCAAAGCCGACCGACACGGCGAGCGTACCACCAATCAAAGCTAAGATTTGGTCGTTGATTCTAAAGCTCATCATGAACACGATAAGACCGGTGCTCACGTAGATAAAGAACTGAGTAAACGATTGCAGTTTTTGTAGCAGCATTCGATATTGCACGAACTGACTACCAAAACTGGTCACTAACGAATTGATGAACTTAAGCAACAACCACATTGCGGCAATAACGATCATGGAGAAGAACACGCCGCTCCATCGCACCAAGCTCGCTATCTTAGAGATGTTTTCTACGTTGGCTAACTCTTCCGTCGCAAAGGTCGGGAAACTGACAGCACTTGCCAAGCCAACAAATAGTAGGATAAATAACTTCTTCATTTTACTTCACCAGTAGATGTTGACGATCAAGAACGTTAGTAATGTGGCGGAACCAGTGCTCGGAAATTCGAGCCTTTTCTTCATGCCAACCAATATAACCACGGCTTTCAAAGTAACGCAGAATCCCCGTTATCTCTGCCGTGCTCAGCTGTGTACATTCAGACAACACTTCCGGCGAAGCGATTTCCAGTTGCACGATAGAACGAAGTACAGCCAACATAGGTTTCGGCATATTCTCTAGTTCCTGCGCTTCAGGGACATGGAATAAACGTACTACCGCTTGATCGGTCTCTTTATTTCGGTTCAAAGAGAGTCGGAAGAAACGCAGCGCAACGGTAGGGTTGCCATCAGAGTAGTGCCACAAAATTCGATAGAAACCTTGGCGTGCACGTTCTTCTTCACTCATATCATCTTGGTCCCATTGCTTAGGGACCACTAAGCCATCAAAAGACAGCGGCTTCTCAAGCTCCGTATTGATACGGCTATTTAGAAGTTCACCCACTTGTTTCTCTGTCCAACGCGGAAGGAAGCACACCAAATCAAACAGCAGACGCTCACCACGCGCTCTATCCACAAATCGCCAACTTGATTTGGCGATCGATATCACGACACGGTGGTTCTTTTTAGAACGACGCAGAAGGTTGGTCAAACGAATCAAATCAGACAGACCGCCAACCATTGGTTTCACCAGTCGTTGAGCGTTATCTATCGCGATAAGGTAAGTGGTATTGCTCTTACGAAGGTGCGCTAATATTTGAATTTCAGTTGCTTCTTCTTCCAAGCCAATGCTCACGGCTAAATGCGCTAAGAGCTCTTGGTAACCCGCGTAAGGGCAGCTTACATATACGGGCTCAGCGTTAGATACTTTGTGCAGCAAGGTATAAAGCAGCGTTGTCGCGCCCACACCACGCTCACCTGAAACAATACAGATAGCCGGGCTGTCTGACATCAAGTAGCGAGACAGTTGCTTAACCTCGTCACCGGCATAGTCAATTAACGTGCTGTCTATATTACCTGGCAGAATGTATTCATAGGTTTGATCGCCTTTGATTCGAACCAAGTTTTGCTGATTCTTATCGAGATCTGACTGCTTAGCCACTTCGATTCTAAAGAGATACGCCAAAGCTTGGCTAAACAGCGTGTAGTTAGACAGAAGGGCCATAATTCGGTGTTGGAAGTTGTAAACGCTCAGCCACACGATACCAATGGCTGTCGCCAATATATTAAGTAACAACGTATCCTTACGGTTTACTGCCCAATTCACCCAAACCGGACGATCAGAGATGTGTTGAAGTGTATCGAAGACCTTCGCTCTCCATAATCGGAGTACTGAAACCGTAACCAATACAAACCAGAAAAACAGAGCACTATATATCCAACTATAAATCGTGCCTTTGCCTAGCGTAATACTTGATATTTGCAGAATCACACCCGCCACGATGAAGCTCCACACGTAACGGCGGATAGTCGATAGGCGCAGCGCGATCACTTCTTGATTGGATGTACGACCCAAACGGTAGGCAAATTCCAAAATAAAGCTGATGGCAATCGAACCACCTAGAATCCACCACGTGAAGATCTCCAGGAAAATCAAATGTTGCAGACTAGGGATACTAGAAAGCACTCTCAATGACAATGTGATGGCAATTAGCCAAGCAATCGCACTTTCAGCGCGGCTGATGTACCAAATGACACGAATCAGAAAAGGAGGGGTCGTTTTCGCTTCAAGAAAGTTAATTCGAAACAACTCAATTAAGCGAGTGCTGTTAGCAAGCCACCACACTAAACCGAAATAGATGAACAACACTTTTAACGACGCACCAATCACAGGCACGGGCGAAATAAAGATATCGTTAACTAACGCCTTGAAGCTTCGGATTTGGAAGTATGCAAGATACTCAATATTGAGCTTAGTTAATTCCCATTCTTGCTTAAACTGGGTAACACCATAAGGGCCAAAACCGGTTAAGCGCTCTTTGTTCGCAGAGTTCGTCTGTTCTAGAAGATGTTGTTTACTGACGTTTAAGCTATTCAAAGTGACGTAACTGGTTTGAACCTCAAACCATTGAATGACGTCGTTGTTATCTCTATAAGCTTTTATCTGTTGCTCGAAGATTTTGATTTCCTGCTTTTGAACTCGCAGAACTTCAGCTAACAAGATATTGACTTGGCGTCGGTCCGACGACTCCATAAAGAGGGGATCGGGTAACGAATCAATTCGAGCATCGAGGTCAACAGCAGAATCGGATACCTGCGGCTGAGATTGTAAGTCATATTCCAAGTTGGCATGACTAGGCCATGAGAGAATGGCTAAAGTGAGGAGTAAGAAGCGCGATAGTGAACGCATAAAAGTCTCTTAGAATTATGAGGTTAGGATTACTATAGTTAGATAATCTTACTTTGTGAAATCCAACCCCGTATCGGGGGCGAGTACTTTATTCCTGTTTCGATCGATTTTGTCATGAAATTGTCAGGGATTAGGCTAGTCTTGGCTATGTCTGTGCCTGCTTTGATCGGGTTGGTTTTACTGTAACTAATCAGCATACGATATATCCAATGGTCGGCATGATTTGGGACGTTATATCTCTCCCATTTTAGGGCGCCGTTTGATATTTTGTTTTCCCTGAAAATCAGCGGCTTTTCGTCGATAAATAGAAAATCAAAAGTGTGAGTCAGCTCAAACTATGATTTGGTTGGGTTATCACTCACTTAATAGCGGGTAATTGCAATCAAGACTTGCAGTTAAAGCCCCGAACAAGTAACGTTGCGGCGTTTTTCACATTAAAAAGGTAACGGCATTGATCTCCACAGCAAATATCACCCAACAATTCGGCGCTAAGCCACTTTTCGAAAATATTTCAGTTAAGTTCGGCGAAGGCAACCGCTACGGTTTAATCGGCGCGAATGGCTGTGGTAAATCGACGTTCATGAAGATCCTATCTGGTGAACTTGAGCCAAGTGCTGGTAACGTAAGCTATGATCCAAACGAGCGCGTAGCTAAACTAAACCAAGACCAATTTGCTTACGAAGAATTCACGGTAATCGACACGGTTATCATGGGTCACAAAGAGCTTTGGGCTATTAAGCAAGAGCGTGACCGCATTTACTCTTTGCCTGAAATGAGCGAAGAAGACGGCATGAAGGTAGCTGATCTTGAAGTTCAGTTCGCTGAAATGGACGGTTACATGGCAGAAGCGAAAGCGGGTGAGCTTCTTCTTGCGGTAGGTATTGAAGAATCTATGCACTTCGGTCTAATGAGCGAAGTAGCACCAGGTTGGAAACTTCGTGTTCTATTGTCTCAAGTACTGTTTGCAGACCCGCATATCATGCTTCTTGACGAACCAACGAACAACCTGGACATGGACACCATCAAGTGGTTGGAAGATACGCTAAACCAACGTAACTGCACAATGATCATCATTTCGCACGACCGTCACTTCCTAAACTCTGTTTGTACACACATGGCTGACCTTGATTACGGCGAACTTCGTCTATTCCCTGGTAACTACGATGAGTACATGACAGCTGCGACACAAGCTCGTGAGCGTCTACTGTCTGACAACGCTAAGAAGAAAGCACAAATTGCTGAACTTCAAACGTTCGTATCTCGTTTCTCTGCTAACGCATCTAAAGCGAAGCAAGCAACGTCTCGTGCTAAGCAGATCGATAAGATTCAACTAGACGAAGTTAAAGCATCTAGCCGTCAAAACCCATTCATCCGTTTTGAACAGTCTAAAGAGCTATTCCGTAACGCACTTGTGGTTGAAAACCTATCTCAAGGTTTTGAAGAAGACCTATACAACAAGTTCGACGGTATTTTCGAAGTAGGTGAGCGTGTTGCTATCATCGGTGAGAACGGTGTGGGTAAAACAACGCTACTTAACACACTAGCTGGCGCTCTTGAGCCACGTACTGGTGAGTACAAGTGGTCTGAAAACTCAAACATCGGTTACTACGCTCAAGATCACGCACACGATTTCGAAACAGACATGAACTTGTTTGATTGGATGAGCCAATGGCGCCAAGAAGGCGAAGACGAGCAGGTTGTTCGTGGTTTTCTAGGTCGTATGTTGTTTGGTCAAGACGACATTAAGAAATCTGTAAAGGTTATCTCTGGTGGTGAACAAGGTCGTATGCTTCTTGGTAAGATCATGATGCACAAGCCAAACATCCTGCTTATGGATGAACCAACGAACCACATGGATATGGAATCTATCGAAGCGCTTAACTTGGCTCTTGAGAACTACAAAGGCACATTGTTCTTCGTATCTCACGACCGTGTGTTCGTAGACTCGCTTGCAACTCGTATCCTTGAAATCAAAGATGGCAAGATCAACGATTTCCGCGGTACTTACGCTGAGTTCTTGAAAGCACGCGGCTAAGCTTTAAGTTAGCCTTAGTTTTCAACTCAATGCGTTGGAAACTAAGGCATAAGCTATAAACCGAAAATTAAAAATTAAAAACGCCGTCATACTGAAAAGCATGACGGCGTTTTTGTATCTTGTATCTAGCTAAGTTTCTATGTATCTATCCTTGAAGGGTCACTAACTCTTTACATCAGAACTTTACAATTAGAAGCGGTTAGTGAATCTCCAATCGAACCTACGCTTTTTTCCGACTGCTGATTATTCACCTTTCACATCAAATTCAATCTTCTCTGCGCCAGTGAACACTTGGAAACGCAGGCCTTTAGCGCGAGCAATGGTTGTGATACCAAATTGCTGAGCCAAATCTAAACCCATTTGCGTTACGCCTGAACGTGATAACAGAACAGGAATACCCATCTGCGCCACTTTGATGACCATTTCAGAAGTCAGGCGGCCAGTAGTGTAAAAAATCTTATCTTCACCAGACTCTTTGTTAAGCCACATCTCACCAGCCAACGTATCTACCGCATTGTGACGGCCAACATCTTCAACAAACGATAGAACCTTGTCGTCTTTGCAAACTGCGCAACCATGTACCGCGCCAGCTTTCTTGTAGGTGTCGTTGTAATGAGTCAGTGCTTCTAGAGCGGTGTAAATTTCAGATTGCTTAATCTTGGTCTGAGGCACTTGGTAATCTTCCAACTGCTTCATCACGTTACCAAACATGGTGCCCTGACCACAGCCAGAGGTCACCGTCTTCTTCTTAAGCGCTTGCTCAAGCTGGCTCGTATCTTCATTGGTAATGACCGCTGCAGAGCTGGTTTCCCAATCGATGATGATAGATTCAACCGCTTCAGGGTCAGAAAGGAAGCTTTGGTTCTTCAAATACCCCAAGACTAAGGATTCAGGGCGTGAGCCGAGCGTCATCAGGGTTACGATCTCTTTCCAGTTCAACATGACGGTAAGAGGGCGTTCGCAAGCGATCTGTTTGGTTAGCTTCTCACCATATTCATCAAACACTTCAACTTCGATTGTTTGAAGTGGGTTTTCACTAGTTTTTATTATGTTTGGTTTTACCACAGTCACGTCCTACTTAATGAGATAGCGATTTTAAGAGATAAGAAGTTAACAAGAGGGTCTAACGCCGATCTTGTTCATCGATTCTTTAACTCATACTTAAAGCAAATCTTATTCCAAAATAACGGGGATTGATGGAAACATGAAGCATTAGATTAAAATAGCGCAAAATATGAGAGTTCACCGAGTGGAGTTGTCTGAATTTACGTGTATCGACTACCGTTATAGATACGACTCAATAACGAAAGTCATCATGTAAGATGGTAAAAGTTAACGTGTATTGGCGTGTTTATTGCTTTATAGCGCTTATAGGATTGAGCTAAGTACAAAATGTCCTAAGCACATTCAGGCCAAAGAAAATCAATTGGGTGAAGTATGTCTGAGATAAAAGAATTCAAAGAACAATATGAAAAAACAGAAGCAGCTTGGCCAATAGGTGTCCAAAGAATAGAGAAAGAGATCAAAACAGGTATCTGGGTAACCACTCAATGGGAATTGAAGGGGTTTGAATTGTCACCAGAAGATGACGCCCCAGACGTTTGTTTACTTCAATTACATAAAGATGAACGTACAGACTATCGATTCAACCTAAGCTCTCAGCAACCTAAGCTTTTCTTAGTAATGGATAATGTCGATTCTGATGTTAAGCCCGTCATTCAGTTACTTACTGCCTCACAAACCGTTGCAGGGCAATACATGGACGGTGACAACCAAGTACTTTCCTACGACATTCCTTTGCCCGTACAGGCTTGGATGGAAGCGTTCATCGGTCGTCATGGCGAGTTATTAGAAACAAGACGTAAGAAACGCAAAGGCGCGGGAAGATCAAATGGCAACTAACTTCTTTAGCCGTTGGTCTCAACGAAAGCTTGATGAATCCACTGACGAACCTTTGGAAGTAGAGCAAACATTGGAAGTACCAGCACTCACTCCCTCTGATTCTTCAACTTCTGAGATTTCGCCTGCTGATCTTTCGTTTGAAATGGAAGCAGCAGCGCCTCAGTCTTTAGAAAGTGAAGCTTCAGAAACCAATGAAGACGTTCATGTTGCTGACGTTCAAGATCCCGCACCAGAAGCCACTGAAGACTTGTCTGTTGCTCAATTATTGGTATCAGAAGCTTCAGAAAGCGTAAAAAAAGCCGCATTGCGTAAACTATTCCTCTCAGAAGAGTTCAACGTTCGTGATGGTTTAGATGATTACGACGACGATTACAGCAATTTGAAGTCTCTGTCTGAAGGAGTTGCAGAAACTCTTCGCGATTGGGTAAAAGACAAGACAGAAGAAGACACAGTAAACGAACCTGAACAAGCCGCTGATAATGAAGAAGAAACTTTGATTGATGAGGTTGATGACTCTATTAATGAAGCCGAAGAGACCGAGTCAGAATTCAGTGAAAGTGACGAAATTGCGGGGGAAGAAAAAGGACTGTATAAAAACACAGCGTTAGATAATGACGCTACAATGTCAGACGAAGCTGACCTGACAGAGATGGGACAAAATATACCACACAAATAATAGGTACATTTTGACTAAACACTCAATGAACCGCTTGCGACAAAATGTCCCAAGCGGTTTTTTTATACGTACAATAAACGCCACAAAGCATTAAAGCACTGATATATAAGAATTATTAAATTGGCATGGCATTTGCTAAATAACGTTCATTATCAACTTTTTTGTAGATAGACGAGTTCAGGGTCTAACGAATGGCACACTAGCTAAAGAGTTAGTTGTTAACGGATTACTCAGCAAGTTCTCTATCGCTTACTACAATGAAGGTTGAACAGATTATCCATGTCCATAGATGGAACTGAGCAATGCTTAAACAATTATTAGAACAAGCAACTTCAAATAACGCTAAAGCAAGACTGTATGCATTTGAAAATACAGTAGAGTTAACAAATCTGATTCCACCTACTGTTAGCTACGAAAGCGGCGGTAATACACTTGTTATTGGTCCAACTGCGATCATTGAAAGTGCTGCGGCGCAATTACCTCAATTAACGAGCTTAACCTTGTTGTCAACAGACGGCGAAAAGGGCACAAACCCAGAACTGTACTTCGCGAATTCGGTTCAAGTATCGGGTTTCCTCGGCACGTTTGAAGTCGTGATTGAGAGTAAAGGCACATCAAGCAACTTGGCAAAAGTGGCTATTAATCACGATTGTTTCGATGTGGTTTTAGACCTTTGTCTGAATAGTTGCATGACTGAAGAAGTACCTGTTCCTGGGTATTACCCAGTAGGGCGCGGTTATCCAAAACTGGCTGAAGCACTGGAAGAGATTCCAACGCTAATGGGCACGTTCGATAAGCCTAAGTTCTTCCGTCTAGACACTGACCTTTGTGCACACAGTTCTCGTGGCGTAAAAGGCTGTGAGCGTTGTGTTGATGCTTGTCCTGCTGGCGCACTATCAAGTGAAGGCTCAGATAAGACAGGTCACAAGATCGAGATTAACCCTTACCTATGCCAGGGCGTTGGGACTTGTGCAACAAGCTGTCCTACAGAAGCGATTACCTATGCGCTTCCAAATCCTGACGATACGCAAAAGTTCATTGAACGTACGCTAGCCAACTATGAACATGCGGGCGGTCTGGATCCAATCGTACTTATCTGTAGCTCTCGTCATGAGACCTACAATGTGATGGCGTTAAAAGCATTGCCAGATAACGTGATTCCAATCGTAGTTGAAGAGCTGCCTTCTATTGGTATTGATACTTGGTTTGCAGCGCTAGTGAATGGCGCAACTCAAGTTCTGTTTGCTGCTTCTCGTTTTATGCCAGAAACCATCATTCGTGTTCTGAATAACGAAGTCGGGATTGCTCAAGAGTTGCTCGACCAAATCGGTGTTCCAAAAGAAACCATCGATATCCTGTATTTAGAATCTCTACGTGAAGGGCCTCCAACACTGTGTGTTGATTCGTTCGATCTTGCACTTGGCGATCTTCAAGGCAATAAACGCCAACGCCTATTCACAGCACTTGACGCGATGTCTTCATCTCGTATTCCTGTTGAAAACATTGTTGAGCTCCCTTCGAATGCGCCATACGGCACGGTTTCGTGTGAAAGCAAAGATTGTACTTTGTGTATGAGCTGTGTGGCTGTGTGTCCAACACGTGCGCTGCATACCGATGGTGCCTCTCCATCACTTAAGTTTGTAGAGCAAGACTGTATTCAATGTGGTCTGTGTGAAAAGGCATGTCCTGAGAATGTTCTTACTCTGACTCCTCGTATGAATTGGGTGAAAGAAGAACGTCAGAAGGCTGTTGTGATTCATGAAGAGAAAGCAGCGGAATGTTTACGTTGTCATAAACCATTCGCACCGCAGTCTATGATTGACATGTTACAGAACAAGTTACGCGGTCACTCTCATTTTTCAGATGAAACTGCGATTAATCGTATTGCGATGTGTGAAGACTGTCGTGTGGTGGACATGTTCGATTCAATGGCTCAAGACCCATTGAAACAATTGAAATACTAGGAGTTGGCCTTGGATACTAATTTGGATCAGGCACAAGAGCCTGAGCTCGTAAAAGAATTAAAGCAAGAACAGACACTAAGAACTGAAATCTATCTGGTTCTTTCTGCATTGTTTCGTAGCGCACCTTCTGAAGAGGTGATCAACTTTCTCAAGACGCTAGACATTGAAGCGTCTGAGAGTGCGATGCAAAAGGCTTGGATTGCGATTCAACAAGCCGCAACCGAATCAAACCGCGAAGCACTAGAAGATGAGTATCAGAATCTTTTCATTGGCATTGGCCGCGGAGAGATTGTTCCATTTGGCTCTTGGCATAGAACTGGCGCCATGATGGAAAAACCATTAGCAGAGATTCGTCATGACCTAGAACTTTTAGGCATTGAACGTGATGATCAAGTGAAAGAACCAGAAGATCATATTGCTGCATTGTGTGAAGTAATGGCGATGCTAACCGGCGAAGAAGAAGCGCTTCAACAAGCCGTTTTCAATAAGCACCTTGGTCCTTGGTTTAACTCTTTTACGCGTCAGCTTGAAAGTGCAGAAAGTACGAACTTCTACAAATCAGCAGCACAGCTATGTGAAGCATTCTTAACGTTGGAGCAGGTTCGTTTCAGCGTGAATACAAAAAGCAGTAAACACAAATTAAAGATTGATGTGAAAAACGTCACTGATTACGAGTAATCGAGCAGTACGCGATTATATCGATAGAGGGGCATGAAGCCTCCAAAAAGATCTACCGCAAGGTAAGGAAGCAATGATGAAAGATAACAAAGAAATAGATACAAGCCGTAGAGACTTACTCAAAGGTTTAACGACTGCAGCCGTTGCTGGTGCCGTTGTCGCTGGTACAACGAAAGTGGCAACTGCTTCAGAAACGGTTGAAATGCCGAAAGAAGATGTGAAGAAGACGGGCTATCGTGAAACGCAACATATTCGCGATTACTACGACACACTTTAGGAGATAACGGATGAAACTTGTCAAACGCTCCGATAGTGTGAGCAAAGAAACCAATCAGCTAGGCGTGTCTAGACGTGCCTTCATGAAAAATACTTCATTGGCTGCTGGTGGCGCAGTAGTAGGCGCAAGTCTATTCGCACCGGGCATGATGAAGAAAGCACAGGCTAAATCTGTCGATCCAGAAGCGAAAACAGAAGTGAAACGTACTATCTGTTCTCACTGTTCTGTGGGTTGTGGTATCTACGCTGAAGTTCAAAATGGCGTATGGACAGGTCAAGAACCTGCATTCGATCACCCATTTAATGCTGGTGGACACTGTGCGAAAGGTGCAGCACTGCGTGAGCATGGCCACGGTGAACGTCGTCTTAAGTACCCAATGAAATTGGAAGGCGGTAAGTGGAAGAAGCTTTCTTGGGAACAAGCGATTGAAGAGATCGGTAACAAGGCGCTAGAACTTCGTAAGGAATCTGGCCCTGATTCAGTTTACTTCCTAGGTAGTGCAAAACACAGTAACGAGCAAGCTTACGCATTCCGTAAAATGGCGTCGCTTTGGGGCACGAACAACGTTGACCACCAAGCGCGCATTTGTCACTCAACCACAGTAGCCGGTGTTGCAAACACTTGGGGTTACGGTGCGATGACAAACTCGTTCAATGACATGCACAACTGTAAATCGATGCTGTTCATTGGTTCAAACCCTGCAGAAGCTCACCCAGTAGCAATGCAGCACATCCTAATCGCGAAAGAGAAGAACAACTGTAAGATCGTTGTAGCGGATCCTCGTCGTACGCGTACTGCTGCGAAATCTGACCACTATGTTTCTCTACGCCCGGGTTCAGACGTTGCGTTTATCTGGGGTGTGCTATGGCATGTCTTTGCTAATAAGTGGGAAGACAAAGAATTCATCCGCCAACGTGTATTTGGCATGGACGAGATCCGTGAAGAAGTCGCGAAGTGGAGCCCAGCAGAAGTTGAACGCGTGACAGGCGTAAGCGAAGAAGACGTTTACCACACAGCAAAACTTCTTTCTGAGAACCGTCCAGGTTGTATCGTTTGGTGTATGGGTGGTACTCAACACACGACGGGTAACAACAACACACGAGCTTACTGTGTACTTGAGCTTGCGCTAGGTAACATCGGTAAATCAGGCGGCGGTGCAAACATCTTCCGTGGTCACGATAATGTACAAGGCGCAACTGACCTTGGCGTACTGTCTGACACACTTCCAGGTTACTACGGCTTGTCTGAAGGTTCTTGGCGCCACTGGTCTAAAGTTTGGGACATCGACTTTGACTGGGTGAAAGGACGTTTCGACGACAACGCATACGGCGGTCAAAAACCAATGAACAGTGCAGGTATTCCTGTATCTCGTTGGGTTGATGGCGTACTTGAAGACAAAGACAAGATCCGTCAGCGCGAAAACATCCGTGCCATGTTCTACTGGGGTCACGCGGTGAACTCTCAGACTCGTGGTCCAGAGATGAAGAAGGCGATGCAGAAGCTGGATATGATGGTTATCGTTGACCCATATCCAACAGTTGCAGCAGTGATGAACGATCGCACAGATGGCGTTTACTTGCTTCCAGCAACCACTCAATTTGAAACCTACGGCAGCGTAACGGCATCAAACCGTTCTCTACAGTGGCGTGACAAGGTGGTTGATCCTCTGTTCGAATCTAAGCCTGACCACGAAATCATGTACCTTCTTTCTAAGAAGCTTGGTTTCTCTGATCAGCTGTTCAAAAACATCCGTGTTGAGAACAACCAACCATTGATTGAAGACATCACACGTGAATTCAACAAAGGTATGTGGACGATCGGCTATACAGGTCAAAGCCCAGAACGTTTGAAAGAACACCAACAAAACTGGCACACGTTCCACAAAACAACGCTTGCTGCAGAAGGCGGCCCAGCGAATGGCGAGACTTACGGTCTTCCTTGGCCATGCTGGGGCAACCCAGAGATGAAACACCCAGGTACGCATATCCTTTACGATACGTCTAAACCTGTTGCTGAGGGCGGCGGTAACTTCCGTACTCGTTTCGGTGTCGAATTTGAAGGTCAAAGTCTATTGGCTGAAGACAGCTACTCAAAAGGCAGCGAAATCAAAGACGGTTACCCAGAATTCAGTGACAAACTGCTGAAACAACTGGGTTGGTGGGACGATCTAACCGCAGAAGAGAAAGCTTCAGCGGAAGGTAAGAACTGGAAGACTGACGTTTCTGGTGGTATCCAGCGTGTGGCTATCAAACACGGTTGTATCCCGTTTGGTAATGCGAAAGCGCGTGCGATTGTTTGGACATTCCCAGACCGCGTACCACTGCACCGTGAACCACTTTACACGCCACGTCGTGATCTTGTTGCAGACTACCCAACATGGGATGACAAGGAAGCAATCTTCCGTGTTCCTACGTTGTACAAATCAATTCAAGACCAAGACAAGTCTGCTGAATACCCAATCATTCTGACTTCTGGTCGTCTGGTTGAGTACGAAGGTGGTGGTGAAGAAACACGTTCAAACCCATGGCTAGCTGAACTTCAACAAGAGATGTTTGTTGAAGTGAACCCGAAAGACGCAAACGACATTGGCTTCAAAGATGGCGATGATGTTTGGGTTGAAGGTGCTGAGAAAGGCCGCATCAAGGTGAAAGCGATGGTTACTCGTCGTGTTAAACCGGGTTTAGCGTTCTTGCCGTTCCACTTCGGTGGTAAGTTTGAAGGTGAAGACTTACGTTCTAAATACCCAGAAGGCTCTGATCCTTACGTTATTGGCGAAGCTGCCAATACAGCAACCACATATGGTTACGACCCTGTCACGTTGATGCAGGAAACGAAAGTAACCCTTTGTAATATTCGTAAAGCGTAAGGAGTCTTAAAATGGCTAGAATGAAATTTCTTTGTGACACCAAACGTTGTATCGAATGTAACGGTTGTGTCACTGCATGTAAGAACGAAAATGATGATGCTCTGGAATGGGGTATTCAACGTCGCCGCGTTGTGACACTGAACGATGGTGAACCGGGTGAAAACTCTATCTCAGTCGCATGTATGCACTGTACTGATGCCCCTTGTATGGCAGTTTGCCCAGCAGACTGTTTTGAACATACAGAAGACGGCATCGTACTTCACAATAAAGATCTGTGTATCGGTTGTGGTTACTGCTTGTTTGCTTGTCCGTTTGGCGCACCTCAATTCCCTAAACAGGAAGCCTTTGGTGAGCGCGGTAAAATGGACAAATGTACCTTCTGTGCTGGCGGCCCTGAAACAGAACCTGGTTCTGTGGAAGAGCGTCAGAAGTACGGTGCGAACCGTATTGCTGAAGGCAAGCTACCAATGTGTGCTTCGCTTTGTTCAACAAAAGCGCTGCTTGCAGGTGATGCTGAGCAAGTCTCTGATATCTTCCGTCAGCGTGTTGTAGAACGCGGAGCGAAAGGTGCTGGTTGGACAGACGGCAACGACCTTTCTTACGATGCGATGAAGAGCTAGTTAGGAGAGACATATGCTTACAATGTTTAAGCGTCTCTTCCTTGTTGTGCTGCCGATGTTGGCAGCACTAGCAATGCTGTCTCCTTTGAGTCATGCATCTGAGACGAACTCATCACAAACTCAATCGAGCTCTGCTGAAAGAGAAATCACACAACTTGCTGGCGCTGATTTTTGGCGACAAGTAAGAAACGGTGAGGAAGGTTACACCACATCTCAATCTGCTGAGCACGGTGTGTTAATCAGTACGCCCGGGCAAACGTGGTACATATTGAAAGAGAAGTGGATGTCGCCAGCCGGTGCCGTCGCTATCTTTGGCAGTATTGCTTTCGTTACTCTAATGTACGTTGTGATTGGCCCATTAATGCTGAGTGCGCCAAGAACTGGCCGTAAGATCAAGCGTTGGTCTCGACTGGATCGTGCGTTGCACTGGAGCATGGCGTTTACTTTCTTAACGCTCGCGTTCAGTGGTTTGATGTTGGTTTACGGCAAGCACTTTTTGAAGCCGTATATTCCAACTGACCTTTGGGGCTTTATCGTTCTATTGGCGAAGCAATACCACAACTACATCGGCCCGATTTTCTATGTGCTATTGATGGCTGTTCTTATCAAGTGGTGGCGCAAGTCGATCTTCAAAATGGTCGATATTCAGTGGTTCATCAAACTAGGCGGCATGGTAGGGAAACACAAAGGTTCTCATCCATCGGCAGAGTTTTCGAACGCGGGTGAAAAAGCGCTATTTTGGCTGCTTATCATTATGGGTAGTGTCGCAGCGATCAGTGGCTTGGTGTTAGATTTCCCAATCTTTGGCCAAACACGACGTGATATGGAGCTTTCGAACTTAGTTCACATGCTTGCTGCTCTGATCCTTATCTGTGGTTTTGTGTTCCACATCTATATTGGCTTGTTCGGTATGGAAGGCGCACTAGAAGGTATGGTAACAGGCGAAGTCGATGAAACCTGGGCTAAAGAACACCATGACCTTTGGTACAAAGAAGTTATGGAACAAGAGAAAAACGGCGTTGAACAAAGCGCTAACGTAGCAACAGAGAAAATGGAAGGGGTGAATAAGAATGAACAAACCTCATAAGGGTATTTGGGTTGCTTACATCCTAAGCTGCTTTACACCATTTACTTGTCTTCTCTCTGGTGTGATTGCCATTATCTACGCGGGCTATCGTTTAGATAAAGGCGAAGACGGCGAAGTAGTGGATACCCATTACTACGGCTTGATTCGCTCGTTCTTCTTGAACCTGACGTTTTTTGTTGTGCTTATCGTTACGGTAGCGACCTCTAACGGCGTGTTGATCGGTGTGAACGATTACTGGTATCAAAACCATATTATCGATGACATCGCTTACTACATTCCATATGTGGGCATGGTATTTGGTGGTGTGGCGATTGTGGTGTGGTTTATTCGTATGTATCAAGGCATGCAGCGTTTAAGTCAAAACCTACCGCAAAACCCGACAACAGGTCCAAACCTTTAAGCGTTTATATGTAAGCCGTTCGGGTTACCAAACTCGATAATAGCTCCTTTGCGATGAGTTAACTGTAATCAGCGAAAGACCTTAAAAGCCCTGTGATTCATTTCACTGGGCTTTTTGTCGTTTGGGCGCTAGGTAACTGATCTAATGCCTTATATTGACCGCATCAATATGGTGCAATTCCCACAATTGGTGCAATCAGTTATCGAATGTTTTCTCTCTCTGAGAACCAATAAAGTGCACCTAAGAAATTAACCACAAAGAATCAATAACTTAAAACCAAACTCTGTTGCACGTTTTTTGCGTAACCAAGTTGGAACGCATCTTGCGTTTACTGTTGAGTCTTTAATTAATTACGACATCAATTCGCACGGTTCTAGTGCAATTGAGACAAAGCTAAGGGAGAGAGCTTTAATGAGTCAAACGGTTAACCAAGTTCATAGCACAGTACAGAGCTTGACGCAGAGTTCGGATACTCTGTTTTTATTATTAGGCGCCATCATGGTCTTCTTAATGCACGCAGGCTTTGCATTTTTGGAAGTAGGTACAGTTAGAAAGAAGAACCAAGTTAATGCGTTGGTTAAGATCCTCTCGGACTTTGGAGTCTCCGCCATTGCTTACTTCTTTATCGGTTATTGGGTCGCTTACGGCGCGCACTTTTTTGCCGACGCAGAAACGCTATCGCAAGGGAATGGATACGAGCTAGTTAAGTTTTTCTTCCTAATGACCTTTGCCGCAGCAATCCCTGCGATTGTATCCGGTGGTATTGCAGAACGTGCACGTTTCTATCCAATACTCATCGCAACACTGTTCACCGTAGGCTTTGTTTATCCATTCTTTGAAGGCATCATCTGGAACGGTAATTTTGGTTTCCAAGATTGGCTTGAGGCGCAATTCGGTTATGGCTTCCATGACTTCGCGGGCTCTGTTGTTGTTCATGGTGTTGGCGGCTGGATTGCATTGGTCGCGGTTTACTTCCTTGGCATGCGCAAAGGCCGTGTCCGCGCCGGCAAACACACTAACTTCGCACCATCAAACATCCCATTCTTAGCACTAGGTTCTTGGATCTTATGTGTGGGTTGGTTTGGCTTTAACGTGATGTCAGCTCAAGCTATCAATGGTATCAGCGGTCTCGTGGCAATGAACTCACTCATGGCAATGGTTGGCGGTATTCTTGCGGCTCTGATTGCAGGTAAAAATGACCCAGGCTTCATCCACAATGGTCCTTTAGCTGGTCTCGTCGCTATTTGCGCAGGCTCAGATTTAATGCACCCACTCGGCGCACTGGTAACAGGCGGCGTAGCTGGCGCATTGTTCGTTTACTTGTTTACTTACATGCAAAACAAAACACAGATAGATGATGTGCTAGGTGTGTGGCCTCTGCACGGTGTATGTGGTGCATGGGGTGGCATTGCAGCGGGTATCTTCGGTCAGCAAGCATTCTGGGGGCTAGGGGGCGTAAGCTTTACTGCTCAGATGGTAGGTACACTAGCGGGCATTACGGTAGCTTTAATCGGTGCATTGGTTGTCTACGGTGTGTTGAGCAAAGTAACTGGCCTAAGGTTAAGTGAAGAAGATGAGTTTAATGGCGCGGATCTTTCTATCCATAAGATCTCATCAATCAACGAAGACTGATCACGGTTCAATAGATAAACATCAAGCGGCTTCGGCCGCTTTTTTTGTGCCTATTTCATTTCTGAATAGCAGAGATCAAGCGAGTTATGTCACAAATAGCCAATGAATTCAGTTGGCTAAGACTATGGTCTAATCCCTAAAACTATTGTTGGAATTTGAACAGTGCTAAGCTGTTACCAAGTGACATATTGAAAAGGACGTTATATGCATTTCCCATATCGAAATATCGTAATTCTTACTGGCGCCGGTATCTCTGCAGAGTCGGGGATACAAACATTCCGAGCACAAGACGGATTATGGGAAAACCATAAAATCGAGGATGTTGCGACACCTGAAGGTTTTGCAAAAGATCCTGACCTTGTACAAGCGTTTTACAACAAGCGTCGTCATGGATTACAGAGTGAAAATATCTTTCCAAATTCAGCCCACAAGGCGCTAGGAGAGCTTGAAGATAAGCTCGATGGCAAAGTAACTATCATCACTCAGAACATCGACAACCTGCACGAGAGAGGCGGTAGCAACAACATTATCCACATGCACGGTGAGCTTCTTAAGGCACGTTGTAGCGAGTCAAACCAAGTTCTAGAGCACAAAGACGACATTCATACTGGTGAATTGTGCCATTGTTGCCAGATACCAGCTCAAATGCGCCCTCATATTGTGTGGTTTGGCGAAATGCCATTGAGGATGGGCGACATTTATTCAGCGTTAGAAGAAGCTGATTTGTTCATCTCGATCGGCACGTCAGGTGTGGTTTATCCAGCCGCAGGTTTTGTACATGATGCTAAAATGCATGGAGCACATACGATCGAGATAAACCTCGAACCCAGTGCGGTAGAGAGTGAATTTGAAGAGAAACGTTACGGTAAGGCGAGTATCGAGGTACCTAAGCTAGTCGGTGAGCTATTGCTGTCAGAGAAGGGGTCTCTAACGGCCTGACCTTGTGCCAATAAATTGATTGACCCGCTTAAGGTTGGAACTTGAGAGCTCGTTATCAGCAACAGTTATCATTTATCATTTATCAGTGGCAAACTGACATTTATTCAGATGAGGCTCTAGTCATCGGTTTGCCTTGTTGTTTCTATATTCAGGCAATTTGTCTCTAGATTAGGACAAGACGTGCACCAAGAATTTTGAACAGGTCGTTGAGCTTTTTTCATTTCGTACATCGCCTTATCGGATTCAACCAATGCCTGTTTAAAATTATCTCGGCTGGTCACTTCGATACCGTAAGAAAAACTGATGTTCTCACCATGCAGTAAGTTATTGACTTGGCTGACAAACTCACCACCACGACCGAGTTGAGCCGTTGCAACAAACTCATCACCACCCACTCTAAACACCATTTCATCTTCCAAAGCCGTTTGCCTCAGAGCCTGAGAGAAACGAACAATCATTAAATCTCCAACTTTGTGGCCTTTAAGGTCGTTTGCCTCTTTTAGTCCATCTAAGTCGAAGTAAATGAGCTCAAACTCTGCAAGTTTGATCGCGTCAAACTTCTTGCGATTATACAAACCAGTAAGCTCGTCGCGTTTACCTTGGTCTTTGATTTTTCCAGTTAATTCTGTAATGCCGTAAGCGATCAATAGAAATGCGATTTGTAGCAACCCGTCTTCCAAGAAGGTATCTATTAGTTCATTTTGGTCAGCCCACTCATCAAGATGTTTAAGCTCGGTTGATACGTCATAAAATAGGTTAAAAATGAGTAATAGAGCGCCGTAGCGAAGAACTTTGTGGGGACGAATTGAATGACGCGCAACATAATAGATGTACATAGTGATCACGAGGGTATTTGTTTCGAAAAACAAATCATAGTTTGAATCAATATGAATAAATGAACTCAAGCCAAGCATCAACAGTGATGCTAACAGCATAAAAGTCACAACTAACAGGATAGGGTTTGCTTGCATATGTAATCGCACTTCGTATTGTTTGCTCAATCCTATATAAATTCTGAATAAAAATAAAGCGGCTTACGCCGCTTTATTTAACTTACTAGCAACAATTAAATTTTTGCTAACAAATTAGTTGTCTACTTTAAGTTTTTGAAAGTACTCGTCATAAATAACGCTCGCTTCGCCAACTTCGTCTTGCCAAACACCATTATCCATCACTGATTGTGTCGGGAAAACGTTCTTATCTTCAGAAAATTCTTTCGGAAGAAGAGGGTAAGCAGTTTTAACGGGTGTTGGGTAACCGATCTCTAGAGCAATTTTCGCAGCGTTCTCTGGGCGAAGTAGGAAGTCGATCATCTTATGTGCCGCTTCAGTGTTCTTAGCACCTGCTGGAATCGCTAGGCTGTCCATCCAGAAGATAGCGCCTTTCTCTGGCCAGATAATGTCAATCGTTGCGCCTTCTTGACGTGCCATGTAAGCAGAGCCATTCCAAAGCATACCAAGAGACACTTCACCCGCTAGGTAAGGGTTCGCAGGGAAATCTGAGTTAAATACCAATACGTTTGGCATCAGCTTACGAAGTTCTTCGTACGCTTCTTTGATTTCTTCAGGATTAGTCGTGTTTGGGGAGTAACCCAGTTTAGACAGTGCGATATGGAAAACTTCACGAGAGTCATCCATCATCATCAGTTGACCTTCCCACTGTGTATCCCACAGATCGCCCCAGTTTTTAACTGAAGACTTGTCTAGCATATCTGAGTTGATACCAATACCCGTTGCGCCCCAGATGTATGGGATCGAGTAGTTGTTGTTTGGGTCAAATGGCTTATCTAAATAATTTGGATCCAAATCTGCAAAGTGGCTTAGCTTAGTTTTATCAAGCTCTTGAAGCATGCCTTCTTTACGCATCTTAGAAACGAAGTAAGTAGAAGGAACGACCAAGTCGTAACCCGTACCTTGAGTTTTTAACTTAGCGTACATGCTTTCGTTAGACTCATAAGTTGAGTAATAGACTTTAATGCCAGTCTCTTCGGTGAAGTCTTCTAGTACTTCATTTGGAATATATTCAGACCAGTTGTAAAAATACAGTTCTTGGTCAGCTGCGAAAGAGGGTGTAGAAAGTAAAGTAGCAGCACACAATGCGCCGGTATACAGTGTTTTTTTCATTACTGTTCCGTTCATTTGTTTGATTTGGAGCTGGGTATTGAACCCAAAGTAAATGGATTTCTAAAAATCGCGCTAAATTATAGCAGTGATATAACAAAATAGGCAGCCTAAGCTGCCTATTCATTGATATTCTTATTTTTAGTTTGTTGATTACCTAACTAGGCTTGTTAAGTAAACCAGTTACTTATTAGCCTCTTTTGACCGGAGCAATTAGATAACAAACTCGCTTACTGACCTGCTTTAAGTTTCATGAAGTAATCTTCGTACTTCACCGTCTTATCACCAACCGCAGCTTGCCATTCCACACGATCAAGGTCTTCTTGAGATGGGAACAGCGCAGGGCTGTCTTTAAACTTCTCGTTAGACGCTTTAACTGCCGTTAGGTAGCCTGTGTCACGAGAGATTTGCTCTGCAATTTCTGGGCGAAGTAGGAAGTCGATCATCTTATGAGCTGCATCTACGTTTACCGCACCAGAGCTAATCGCAAAGTTATCAACCCAACCGATACCGCCTTCTTTAGGGAAAACCAGTTTGATTGGTAGACCTTCGTTTTGCGCAGCAGCAGCAGAACCATTCCAAAGCATACCAAGACCCACTTCACCAGACATGTATGGCGCACCAGGGTTATCTGAGTTAAATACTAGAACGTTCGGCATTAGCTTTTGTAGTTCAGCGTAAGCTTCGTCGATCTCTTTCTCGTTGGTTGTGTTACCAGAGTAACCTAACTTACGCAGTGCGATGTGGAACACTTCACGCGTGTCGTCCATCATCATCAGTTGGCCTTCAAGCTCTGGCTTCCATAGATCAGCCCAGCTTTGGAAGTCTTCCGGATCGTATATTTCAGTGTTAACAGCAAGACCTGTAATCGCAACTACGTGTGGAATAGAGTAGTCGTTGCTTGGGTCGTACGGCTTATCTAAGTAGTTAGTATCTAGGTTCTTGAAGTTGTACAGCTTAGTTTTGTCGATTTTTTGTAGCATACCTTCGTCACGCATCTTAGAAACGAAGTAAGTCGACGGCACAACTAGGTCGTAGCCTTTGTTGTGTGTTTTTAGCTTTGCGTACAAGGTTTCATTCGACTCGTAAGTTGAGTAGATAACCTTGATTCCAGTTTCATCAGTGAACTGTTCTAGAATCCCACTATTGATGTAAGGTCCCCAGTTCATGAATACCAATTCTTTGTTATCTTTTGCAAATGATGGTGCAGATAACATTGAAAGCGCACATGCACTACCAGCTAATAGAGTAGCCCATTTTTTCATTGACGTTAGCTCCAAACTAAACGTTGCCTAAAGGCAGTAGATAGAAAAACAGAATGGCAATTTACCATTCTGTTTATGAATAACACTTTTGTTAAACTTGAATCTTATCAAGTCCGTCTCAGTAAAGAGTAGGAGACTTACTTGATTTTCTCTCTCGCTAACAACTGAGAAATAATCACCAGTATTAACGACACCACTAACATCACTGTTGCTAAGGCGTTGACCTCTGGAGATATACCGACTTTAACCATCGAGTAAATCTTCAGGGGCAAGATTTCGTAAGTTGGACCTGTTACGAAAGAGCTGATGATCACGTCGTCCAAAGACAGAGTGAAGCTCAATAACCAACCCGCAGCAACCGCTGGCTTAGCAAGAGGCAGAATGATCTGTTTTAGAATCGTCCATTCACTTGCACCTAAGTCTTTTGCGGCTTCTAGCATCTTCACATCAAAGCCATTCAAGCGGCTGTAGACCGTGACAACAACGAACGGTAAACAGAAAGTAATGTGCGCTGCAAGTAGGGTAAAGAACCCAAGTTGCACACCCATAACCAAGAATAGCGCAAGAAGCGAAATCGCCATTACGATATCTGGTGACATCATCACGATGAACAACATGCCATTGACGATACCTTTACCTTTAAATTGGTAACGGAATAGGGCAACGGCAGTCAGGCTTCCGACAATCGTTGCGGCAGTCGCTGAGAACACCGCTACGTTGATCGAATGCCACGCAGCCTGCATTAGGCTGTCGTTGTTAATCAGCGCGTCATACCACTTGGTGGTAAAGCCCCCCCATTTCATGCCGAATTTATTGGCATTAAATGAGTTTGCAATCAATACGATAATAGGTAGGTATAGAAAAGCGTATACCAGCGCCATAAAGCTGAACTTAACTGTGCGACCCATTAGTCTAGCTCCACTTTCTTATTCAATAACTTGCCTGCACGGTAGTAGGCATAAAGCATCACAGCCATTGCCACGGTCAGTGCAATACTCGTCGCAGCGCCAAACGGCCAGTCCCGAGCATTGAGTACTTGGCTCTTAATCACGTTACCAATCAGCAGGTTCTTTGCTCCGCCTAATAGGTCAGAGATGTAGAACATACCTAATGCAGGTAATAACACCAATAAACAACCGCCGACAATACCTGGCATAGTCAGTGGTAACACGACTTTCAATAGCGTTTGCAGTTTGTTCGCACCTAAATCTTTAGCCGCTTCTAGGTACGTATCGTCCAGTTTTTCAATCGCTGAATACAGCGGCAGAATCATGAATGGAAGTAGGATATACACCAAACCAATCATTACTGCGGTTTCTGAGTACATGATGCGTAGCGGCTTGTCGATAATATCTAACGCTAACAAACCTTTGTTCAGAACCCCCTGAGTACCCAAAACCACTTTTAATCCGTAAGTACGAATCAATGAGTTAGTCCAAAATGGTACAATCACGAGGAACAACATGATTGGACGCCACTTCGCTGGCATTTTTGCCACGATATAGGCGAACGGGTAACCAATGATTAAACAAAGCAGGGTAGCAACGATTGCCATATAGAAAGAGTGCATCAGCACTTTAAAATACAGCGGATCAGCCAAACGCACATAGTTATCGAGAGTAAAGGTCATCTCAATCAAGTTAGCTTCGTCACGAGTTAAGAAGCTAGTACCGATGATCATGATGTTTGGAATCATCACGAACAGCACTAACCAACCTGTGATTAAAGCAACAATTGCGTTTTGTAAATTAAACTTCTTGCTCATCTTCTAATACCACTTCCCAGCTCTCAACCCAAGTTACTGCAACTTTTTGGCCCAGTGAGTGATCAACATCAGGGTCATCTTCGTTGAAGAATTCGCTAACCATGACACGCATACCTGACTCAAGTTCTACGACTGAATCTAATGTCATGCCTTTATAGGTTCGCTCGACAATGTGGCCAACAATACCGCGTTGCTCAGACTCTTTGATTTCTTCGATACGAAGATCTTCAGGGCGAAGCAATACTTGCAGTTTTTGACCCGGTTTTACGTCTTTATCGTGATAGATAATGGACTCTTCACCTTCGATTGTCGCAACAATGCGCTTTTCATCTTGACGAGATTTAGCTGTCGCTTCGAATACGTTAATTTCACCAATGAAACGCGCTACAAATAGGTTCTTAGGCTCTTCGTAGATCTCTCTTGGTGTTCCGTCTTGTTCAATCACGCCATCACGCATAACAATGATACGGTCGGACATAGAGAGTGCTTCTTCTTGGTCATGCGTTACAAAAATGAACGTAATACCAAGTTGGCGTTGCAGTTGTTTGAGCTCGATTTGCATCTGTTTACGTAGTTTGTAATCCAGAGCAGATAGAGATTCATCCAACAAGAGAACTTTAGGCTTATTAACGACAGCACGAGCGATTGCGATACGTTGCTGTTGGCCGCCAGATAGCTGGTGTGGCTTACGTTGTGCCATTTGCTCTAAGCGCACCATTTTCAAAGCATCCATTACACGAGGTTCAATCTCGCTGCTTGGAACTTTCTGCATGCGTAAGCCAAATGCCACATTATCGAAAACGGTCATATGCGGGAATAGGGCATAGCTTTGGAAAACAGTGTTTACATGCCTTTGTTCAGCAGGAACTTGGGTTACGTTCTGTCCAGCTAATAGTATTTCACCACTATCCGCCGTTTCAAAACCCGCAATCATTCTTAGCACGGTTGTTTTACCACAACCTGATGGGCCTAAAATCGTGAGAAACTCACCATGATTTACGTTTAAATCCAGATTGCCGATGACTTCCTTACCATCGAAACTTTTACTGATGCCAGTTAGCTGTACTACTGGCTTCCCTACTGATTTTTTAGCGTTCAACGTCTGTTTTTCTCCACCTTGGTTCTATTTGAGACCTGTTGCTATACACCTCTAAGGCGCGCATCATAATCACCAAAAACGTGAATTCAAAGCATTTTTTATCTTTCGAAGACAAAAAAATTCGCAGGTAAAAGTAAACATCCTTTACCATACTGTTATTTGTTGGGTTCACATCCTAACAAGTGTCTAATTATTAACCATTAAGACGTAAAAGCAAGCCTTGTTACAGATTCATATTTTAGTTTGCATCCGACATATGGGTATAATGAAGGTAATTTTTTATCAATAAGTTAGGTGCCTTCGTTTAGTTGGCGCACCTAGGTATCAATATGAACAACGACATCGAAAAAGATTTTAATTTGGGCGGTAGTATCGACCGTGCACTTTCCGGCGATTATGAGCTCAAAGCAACGGCTGTATTCCAAGAGGCTTGGAAACATACGATAAGTCACTTTCTTTCGTTTTCCCCTGCGATTGTTGCGCTGATGTTCGTACAATTGGCTATCTTTTATATCGCACTAAAACTGCAACTTGGTGACCCAGCAGTGATCTTAGATGCGGTAATCGACCCTGAGGCCTTTACACCCCAGATCGTTGAATCGATTTTCATTGCGAATTTTAGCTATGAAGTCGTCAGTGCACCTATCTATGCCGGCATCTGTTTAATGGCAATGAGCCACGCTGCAGGTCTTCAAACTAAAGTGCGCCACATAGGCAAAGGTTTACAGTTTACGATCCCCGTTATTCTAGTGACTTTGTTCAGCCTAATGCTTCAAGGCATCGCTGGTATGATTCTGCCATTTCTGTCTATCTACTTCTCACTTGCGTTCAGCAACTCAATTCTGCTGATTTGTGATAAAAAAGTTCCACCGATGCAATCGCTGTTACTTTCTCTAAGAGCAGTAAATAAGAAGATCTTCGTAGTCGCGTCTATATACCTAATGGTTATGCTGATGTTCATCGTTGCTGCGATGATGTACGGCATTGGCTTGATCTTCGTTCTTCCATTCTTCTTCCACGTGAAAGGTATCGTTTACCGTGAGATGTTTGGCATCAAGCTGAAGATAATTGCATCAGACCGCCCAATGAGCGATGACGATAGCGATGACGGTAACAATAACGGCAACAACAGTAGCCATGGTAACAAGAACAAAAACCCGCAGGTCTTCGATGCGTAATAACGACAAAGGCAGCGCGAGTAAATCTCTTGCGCTCAAAGTAACAACACTAGCAATCGTGGGTTCTATCTCACTGATTGGCCCATACCTTTACCAAGAAGAAGAACGCCGACGTACGACAGAACAGAGCTCTAATTCAGCAGACCAATTTGATGACTTGACTGTTGCTTCAAGCGCACCAAATTTTGCGGCTATTAAGGATGTAAACGAGAAAAAAGACGCGTTTTTCTCGTTCCTACGCCCAAGCATCAAGATTGAAAACAAACGTATCACCAAAGAGCGTGCGTTTTTAACTAAGCTCTCTGAATCTGGTTTAAGTAATATTGATTCTGAAGACATTTCTTATGCGAAAAGGTTAGGGAAGTTGTACAGCTTACCGGTACCTAGCACAGGTATAGAGCTGACATGGTTGGCGGAAATGCTTAACCGAGTCAACGTACTGCCAGAGGCGCTGGTACTGACACAGGCTGCTAATGAATCAGCTTGGGGGACATCACGTTTCGCCACCAAAGCAAACAACTATTTCGGACATTGGTGTTACAGCAAAGGTTGTGGCCTTGTTCCGCTACAACGTAACGAAGGCAGCTCGCATGAAGTAGCAACATTTTCTTCAAGCCAAGAATCCGTACACCGTTACTTCATGAACCTTAATCGTAACCGTGCCTATGCAGATTTAAGAGCCATTCGTGCGCAACTGGCAGCAAATGGTAATGATCTGTTAACCAAAGAAACGGCGACCGAATTGACCAATGGCTTGTTAAAATATTCTGAGCGAGGTTCAGACTATGTGACTGATTTACAAGCTATGATCCGTCACAACAAGGTATACTGGGAAAAGTAACTCATTTGGATATCCGTTTGATTGACTTCTTTAGTCAATTTGACACCAAGCAATATCGCAAAAGAGCAGCTCATTGGCTGCTCTTTCTATTTATAAACGCTCAACTTCAACAAGATTATAATAATGAAAAAGACAGCTATCGCTTTATTAGCCACTTTAAGTTTTGGGGTTTCTCTTCCAGCTTCGGCGCAAGAATACATGTTCACGTATTCTAAACTCTATACTCAGCTGAAAAACAACACCAAAGAAGGGCACGATGATGTCAAAGTTGCGGTGTTCTTTGTTGACCAACAAGCACAGAAAACCTGTCACATCAGCAAAGCTTGGATGGAGAAAGAAGAGCACTACGAAGAGCTAAAAGTATCTCCTGCGAATGAGCTGCTTCTACCTGTAGATCAAAACCTGCGCTCAGCAAATCCTCTTATCTTTGTACAAACCCAAGAGCAAGAGTGTGCATATTCGCTCGTTGTAATGACTCAAGAGCCTTTAGCTGGCGATGTTGAAGTTGCACAGCTAGAAAGCCTGTTACCACAGATGCAGGCAATGCTAGAAGACGTCAGCGGCATGTTCTCTAGCTGGTTCACACCTGATATCCAAGGGTTAACGTTGGAGTTCAATGACAAGCTTGAAGGCAACATTGCTCTATCTAACGGTAAACAGATCCCAATTAAAGAAGGCCGTGTTAAATTCACCTTAGAAGAGCTCAATGGAAGTGACAGCATCACTTTACCAGAGCCAACGGTTCGCGTATTACCGTACATTCCCGCGCAATAAGTCTAGCTAAAAGCACTCCCTACGCTTTGAGGAAGTAGTTCTTAAGCAGCCTGGTCTTTTAGAGAAGGCTGCTTTTCTTTGTCTACTATACAAACCTCGAATTTGTTAAGACGCGTTTATCTAACCGTTTAGAGAGCTTAAAGCTCAAAAGAAGCGGAATCTTTCCAATACTCAGCTTGTTAATCCTGCCGTTACTATTTCAACATCAAATAAAAATCCGTATAATCCACGCCCTAAAACAGTCCCACTAGCAATCTACAGTCGGTAATACGACGGTGTGAGAGTCGCAATGAACCAAAACGAAAATAAAAAAGAAACACTTGAATTCAACAAGCTTCAGAAACGTCTGAGACGAAATGTTGGAAATGCCATCGTTGACTACAACATGATCGAAGAGAATGACGTAGTAATGGCATGCATTAGTGGCGGTAAAGATTCATTTGCGATGCTAGATATTTTGCTACGTTTACGTGAAGCTGCACCTATCAAATTCGATGTTGTTGCCGTAAACCTAGACCAAAAACAACCTGGCTTTCCTGAGCATATTCTTCCTGAGTACTTCGAAACTCTGAACATTCCTTACTACATCGTAGATAAAGATACGTACTCCGTAGTTAAAGAGAAAGTGCCAGAGGGTAAAACAACCTGTGGTCTATGTTCTCGTCTTCGTCGTGGTACTTTGTACTCGTTTGCAGAGAAAATTGGGGCGACTAAGATTGCTCTTGGCCACCACCTAGACGATATTGTTGAGACGATGTTCCTGAACATGTTCCACGGTGCACGCTTGAAAGCAATGCCGCCAAAATTGCGTTCTGATGATGGCCGTAACGTTGTTATTCGTCCACTGACTTATTGTCGTGAAACGGACTTAATCCAATACGCAGAGCACCTAGATTTCCCAATCATTCCTTGTAACCTGTGTGGCTCTCAAGAGAACCTACAGCGTCAGAACATTAAAGCGATGTTGATTGATTGGGATAAGCAAACGCCAGGTCGTGTTGAGAAGATTTTCAAGTCAATTCAGAACGTAAGTCCAAGCCAACTGGCTGACCGAGAATTGTTTGATTTCGTAAACCTTCCACTAGACCGTAGTGAAGATCGCAAGGCCTACGAATTCGAAGAAGCTGAAATTTCCTCTTCAAATATTGATGAGTCAATGTTCATCGACGTGACTAACGTATAACGAGATATTCGCGATTCTGTATTTGGAATGGCGGAAGCTCTAGATAAATAAAAACGCCTCAAGCAGTGCTTGAGGCGTTTTTTTATGATTTTGAATCAGCTATAAGGTATTAACCTATAGACAAATTGGGATCAAGTGGACTTACATAACCCGACGGTTTAAGTGCAAGTACGTCACAGTTAATCTTGTCGATTACATGTTCCGCAGTATTACCAATAAACACAGCAGACAATCCAGTACGGCCGGTGGTACCAAGAATCACCATAGCAGCGTTGTTTTCAGACGCGACACGAGGAATAACATCTTCTGGCAAGCCTTGCTCAACAACAGTTTGCTCTTCACTCATACCGTGTTTCTGGCGCAACGCTTTCATCGCTGTTAAGTGATGACCACGAACCGCGTCAGTATAAGAGGTTGGGTCAAACTCTGGCAGCTCGATTGTGATATTAGCAGGTGTCACCGGGTAGGCGTTTACCAATAGCGGCTCAGCATCTAAACGACCTGTGATTTCAAGTAACCTGTCGACCATCGTATCATTGAGCTCTAAGTGAGCTTCGGTTTCAGAGCCTACATGAACTGAAGCGTAAATCTTCGCGTGTTCTGGCCAGAAATCATTTTTAACCAATAGCACTGGGCTAGGGCATTTTCTCAATAAGTGCCAGTCGGTAGGAGTAAAGATGACAGATTCTAAGGTATCGTGCTTACGCGTACCTTTGATTAGAATGTCATGCTCGCCACTGTAAACCTCTGCAATGATCGCTTCATACGGGCGGTTATGCCAAACCACTTGCACGTTAAATTCAATGGAATCATCTAGGTAAGGAGCCGCCACTTTATTCATCCAAATTTCACGTTGATGAATTACGCCTTTACGCATTGCGTCTCTTTCATCGACAGAGAGCATAGATGTCATGTCATACGAGAAATCGTAGATCGATAAAAAGAAAGTGATGTGGCTTGTTGATGTGCTTTTCTTGGCAAGTTGGATAGCACGAACTAGAGCAGGTTGCTCATCGTGATTAATGTCTGCGACAACTAAAATTTTGTTATAGATACTCATAACTAAGCCTACTTTTCAGACCGAACATATAAATAATGTAGCGTAGTTATGGAGAGAATAAGAGAAATATAAGAGGTTTTAAGAGAGAAACATGATGTAGCTCATTATTGAACTACATCATTGATATCTAGACTATTCTTTTGAAACGCCAGCAAGTTCCATCAACGCATCGTGATCTTCGATAGTGATATATTTGCCTTTAACGCTCAAGATGTCTGCTTTTTGGAAGCGACCTAAAAGACGGCTAATTGTTTCAACAGTCAAACCAAGGTAGTTACCAATATCGCCACGAGTCATCGTTAGGCGAAACTCACGTGGGCTGAAGCCACGTTGAGAGAAACGAGTAGAAAGGTTGTAAAGGAATGCAGCAAGACGCTCTTCCGCATTCTTCTTAGAAAGAAGCAGAATCATTTCTTGGTCACCTTTAATCTCATTACTCATCAAACGCATAATTTGCTGACGCAATTTAGGCATTTTTCCTGATAGGTCGTCTAGAATTTCGTATGGGATTTCACATACCATAGAAGTTTCTAACGCTTGTGCGAAACTAGGGTGCATGTCACCAGTAATCGCATCGAAGCCAACAAGATCGCCCGCTAGGTGGAATGCAGTAATCTGCTCATCACCTTGCTCAGTAATCGTGTAGCTCTTGATCGTTCCAGAGCGAATAGCGTATAGAGATTTAAGCTCGTCACCGGCTTTAAATAACTCTTGGCCTTTTTGAATAGGCTTTTTTCTCTCAATGATCTGATCAAGTTGATCGAGTTCAGATTCATTCAAAGTAAACGGAATACAGAGCTGGCTAATACTACAATCCTGGCAATGGATCGCACAGCCACCAGACTGAACACGTTTCGTCACAGGCTTTTCAGAAATCATAACAATCTTTCACTATTTGATATACGTCAATATTTTAGCATTCCTTAATCCTAAAGGGTAGTAAAAAAACCGGATTAAAGACGTCGCTATACGGTATAAATAATAAGCTGTAGCGCCATATAACCGGTATAGAAGCCGTAAATAAGGATTAAAATTGCACCAAACTGACGAAATAAGTCAGCTTGTTGCAGTTTTTTGAGGAAATTTGCACCCATTCCAACCGTGAGCATCGCAGGGAGGGTTCCTAAACCGAAAGCAAGCATGATACCTGCTCCGTTATACCAACTTCCTGATACGGCCGCCCATGTAAGCATAGAATAAACAAGGCCACATGGTAACCACCCCCAAATGAAACCAAATGGTAGAGCGTGACTAGGATGCTTCAATGGTAGAAATGATTTACCGACAGGAGAGATATAGCGCCATAGTTTTTGTCCGACTTTTTCAAAAAACAACAAGCCGAACCACCATTTGCCAATATACAAACCTAAGACGATCATAAAGCCAGCAGCAAATAATCGCAGCCAACCTAGCAGAGCGTTAAAATCGCTTAGCTGACCTATAGAAGAAATTGCACCGCCAATCACACCGCCAATCACGGCATAGCTTAGCAAGCGTCCTAGGTTATAAAGCAGGGGAATGACAGGGGAAGGTTTACTGTTTCCAATTGAAAGAAGCGACGCAATGCCACCACACATTCCCATGCAGTGACCTGCGCCGATCAACCCAACAACAAAGGCTCCGATCCAATCAGGCGTCATCGTTCTTTTTGTCTAAGTTAGTTTGGCTTTCTACGTTAGCTTTCTCGTTCTTAACAGGTTTACTATCAGAATGGTGAAGAGCATTAGTGTCTTCATCAAACAGAATGTTGTGGCCTTGACGCTCAAGGTCTTCAAACTGCTCACTCTTAACTGCCCACAGAAATATACCGACAGCGATGCACACAAGTACGATCGCAATTGGAATAAGTATGTATAAACTTTCCATTATTTACCTTGCTCTTTTAAAAGCCTTAACGAGTTAGACACAACAATAATAGAGCTAGCAGACATGCCAACAACGGCAATGTATGGAGCAACCAAACCAGCAACAGCCAATGGAAGAATAAGTAAGTTATACCCCAACGACCACGCTAAGTTTTCACGGATTATCTTACGCGTTTTAAGCGCTAATGTTCGTGATTTAAGTAATCTATCGAGTTTGTCACCCAATAACACCATATCCGCTGAGGCTTTCGCCACGTCGGTACCGCCGCCCATTGCGACAGAAAGGTGAGCACCCGCCAGAATAGGCGCATCGTTAATACCGTCACCAACCATCATGGTGATGTCACTAGCGTCTCTAGAGTTTAAATAAGCCAGTTTATCTTCCGGCTTCGCGTTAGCAACAATGTCAGTAATGCCGATCTCTTCAGCAACAGGTTTCGCGTTAATCAAAGAATCGCCAGTCAGCAGCGTGGTTTTGATTCCCGCTTCTTTGAATTGCTTAATGAACTCAATACTTTCTTTACGAATCGGGTCTTCATAAGTGAATGTTGCGGTATGTCGACCAGACATCGACAAGTAAATACCATTGCTTTCCGATGTTTGTGCATCACCAAGAATGAATTCACTGCTGCCGATAGCGACTTCTTGTCCATTCCACTCACCAGTGATACCAGAGCCAATTACGTTATTGACAGACTCTACTTCGATATCATCAGAAAGATGAGTCTTGAACGCTTTCGCGATAGGGTGGTTAGCATGTTGCTCTAGGCTCGCCGCTACTTTCAAACAGGTGTCTTTATCAAGTTCTGCGAAGGTTTCAACTTGGCTGATACGAATATCACCCTCGGTCAACGTGCCTGTTTTATCTATGATCAAGTGATTCACTTTGCACAAAGTTTCAAACACATGGCCTTTGCGCAGCAAGATACCGAAATTACCCATACGAGAAGTTGAGCAGGTGATGGCTGTCGGTGTTGCAAGCGATAGAGCACAAGGACATGTCGCAACAAGTACCGAGAGCATGATCCAGAAAGCATCTTCTGGACGTGTTTGGTGCCAGTAAAACCAAGTGCCGAACGAGATAACCAGAATCACAGCAACAAAGTATCGAGCAACCACATCGGCAATCTCTGCGATGCGAGGCTTAGACAGTTGCGCTTCATCCTGAAGGCGAACGATATTGGAAATCACGGAATCCGCTTTAGACGTCATCACTTCCAATTCAAACGATTCATCACCATTCAATGTACCAGCAAAGACGGTATCGCCTTCATTCTTAACCACATGAATCGATTCGCCAGTCAGCATCGATTCATCAATATGAACTCTACCAGACAGTACTTTACCATCCGCAGGGATATGCTCACCGGGTAGAACCCGAATCTGATCGCCAACCTTCAAGGTTTTTACCGGAACTTGCTCACCGTCTAAAGTTGTCGCCATCGCGGGAACCAACTTAAGCAGGTTACCACTCGCGGCTGCTGCTTTACGACGCGCGCGCATCTCAAGGAAACGACCAAGCAACAAGAAGAAGGTGAACATCGAGATAGATTCAAAGAACACTTCGCCTTGCTCTGTCACCGTTGCCACTAAACTCGCAACATAGGCAAACAATAGAGCGATCGACACAGGAACATCCATGCCCAAGGTTCGGCCTTTAATACTACGCCAAGCGTTAATATAGAACGGTAATGCAGAGTAGAGCAGTACAGGCGTTGCGAAGATCAAACTCACCCAACGAAAGTAGCTTTTGAATTCCGGCTCAAGGCTGCCAAAAACTTCGAGATAAAGCGCCACCGCTAGCATCATAACTTGCATAGTCGCTAAACCCGCGACACCAAGACGATAAAGGTAGTTTTTCATCGAACGATGATAAGCGGCTTCTTGTTGGTCAGCCTCGAATGGTGCAGCTTTGTAGCCCAACCTATGAATCGCGGATAGCAACTCGCTTAGTTTAGCCTGAGTCTTGTCCCAGCTAAGCAGGGCACGGTTAGTCGTGGTATTAACACGAATACTCAAAACGCCAAGCTTTGAAGAAACTTGCTTCTCAATAAGCCAAGCACAAGCCGCACAAGAGACACCATCTAGTGACAATGTCACCTCAGAGATATTTTCGGAGTTACGGACGAACTCCAATTGAACATCTTCATTGTCGTAATGACTCAGTGCCAGAAGCTGCTCTGGCACCAGATCGGCTTTTTCAGCAGGAGCAGTACGGTATTGGTAATAAGAGACCAAACCGCTATCTATGATTGTCTGGGCTACGGTTTCGCAACCCGGACAACACATCGGTCGAACCGACCCTAAGATTTCTACTTTAAAATCCGTTTCCGCTGGTACATCTTCACCGCAGTGATAACAGGATTCACACATAAGCTTTAATTCGTTAGTTGAGTAGGAGTATCAATAGGGAAGTTCATGCGACCTTGCACTAACCATTCAGAATCATGCGGAGAAAGCTCAATAAACCATGGTCCTTGCATTTCGTGATCCAAAGTCATGGTGTAGTTGCCTTTCGCATCCGCTGTCAGTAGTTGAGTAAAATCGCGGTCAGGCAGTGTTCTGTGAACAAACATTGCGTTAATCGCAGGGAAGTGATCGAGTTTACCTTTCTCAAGAGTAATGATAACGGAGTTACCTTTCTCGTTAACTGAAGCTGAAAGGCCGAGTTCCTTTGCAATATTTACTTTTGAAATGTCGACATTAATGCCTTTTCCTTTTTTATAGTAATCCTCAGTCACTAGGTCTACAGAGTTCTGTGTGAACACAATAACCGTCATGATGGTCCAAATAACTACTGTCGCTGGCAACGCGATTAAGAACCACGGCCAAAACTGTTTATACCAAGGCTTTACCATAAAAAAGATCTCAAAAAAGAATAAAAAGAAGGGGTTATAAAATAAAGGAAAGACAGCCTCTTAGAAAGAGGCTGTTATTGAAATGTTACTTATTATCCGAGTTGCTTAAGCTCCACACGTATGATGAAATCAGTTGTACTTTATCCTCGCCTAGAATGTCTTTCCAAGCAGGCATCACGCCAGAGCGTCCGTACATTACTGTTTCCGTCACAGCAGCGCGAGAGTCGCCAAACAACCAGTCGCGGTCGGTCAGGTCAGGTGCACCTACAGCAGGGTTACCCTTACCATCTGTACCGTGACATGCAGCACATACAACAAAGCGTGCTTTACCAGCTTCAGCTTCACGAGCATTCACACTACGTCCAGAAAGGCTAAGCGTGTAGCTAACCACTTCTTTAACGCCTTGCTCACCAAGTGCATCTTTCCAGCCAGGCATTTGGCCAACACGACCATGCATGATTGTTGTCACGATAGCTTGTGGTTCACCACCATATAGCCATGCGTCATCAGTTAGGTTAGGAAAACCCTTTTGACCACGAGCATCAGAGCCGTGACACTGAGAACAGTTTTGCAAGAATAAACGTTGGCCCACTTTAATTGCGTCAGCATCTGATGCAATGTCAGGGACAGAACGTAAACCATTTTCGTCGTGAGCTAGCTTTTTGAATGCTTCACCAAAATAGGTGTTGGCGTCATCAAGCTCTTTCGCGTACTCGTCTAACTGCTTGTTCGCTTGAGCTGCAGCAATTGAAGAGCGAGACTCTTCAATACTACGAACTTCTTGGTTTGAACTTGTCCAACCTAGTAGACCTTTAAAATTGCCAAGGCCAGGGTAAAGAGCAAGGTAAACCGCTGCAAACACAATCGTACTGATGAAAAGGTATGTCCACCATTTTGGCAGTGGGTTATTAAGCTCACGAATACCATCGTATTCATGGCCCATATCATGACCTTCTTCTACGCCAGTTCGATCTTTAAAACACCAACGAAGCAAGACAGCACAACCAATTAGGGTACCAATCGTAATCGCACTAACCCAGATACTCCAGAATGTACTCATTACTTTGTCACTCCTTGATTTTTAGAACTTGTTGCCGGCTCGTCGTCTGCAAACACTAGGTTCGCATCTTCGTCGAAACGTGATTTACGATTCTTGCCGTATGCCCACCAAACGATGCCGATGAAGCAAGCAAAAACAGTAACAGTCCAAACACTTTGAAATGTAATAATGTCCATAATTATTCCTTATTTCATTGCGTGGCCAAGCGATTGAAGGTAAGCGATGATTGCATCCATCTCTGTTTTTCCTTCAACATCTTGTTTAGCGTTAGCAATTTGTTCGTCTGTGTAAGGAACACCAAATTGATTACGGAAGAGTTCAAGCTTCTGTTGAGTCAATTTGCCATCAAGTACATTCTCAGCAAGCCATGGGAAACCAGGCATGTTTGATTCAGGAACAAGTTCACGAGGGTCGATAAGGTGAACACGGTGCCACTCATCAGAGTAACGATCACCAACACGCGCTAGATCTGGACCAGTACGCTTAGAACCCCATAGGAATGGGTGTTCCCAAACGCTTTCGCCCGCTACAGAGTAGTGACCGTAACGTTCAGTTTCAGAGCGGAAAGGGCGAATCATTTGGCTGTGACATACGTTACAACCTTCGCGGATATAAATATCACGACCTTCCATTTCCAGAGCAGAGTAGACGCGTAGGTTTTCTACAGGTTCAGTCGTCTGCTTTTGAAAAATAAGAGGGGTAATTTCTACTAAAGCACCAAAACTGATAGCAATAACGATCAAGATCGCCAGTAGGCCAACGTTCTTCTCTACCAACTCATGGCGATTATTTGAATTTGAGCTCATTCTAAATCTCCTTAAGCCGGTTGAGGGATAGCTTTAAGGCTATCTTTAGGTGCAGAAACAGTTTTGTACGTGTTGTATGCCATTAAGAACATACCAGATAGGAAGATGAAGCCCCCTAAGAAACGTACAAAGTAGAACGGGTAAGATGCTTCTACAGATTCAACGAAGCTGTAAGTTAATGTACCGTCAGAGTTAACTGCACGCCACATCAGACCTTGCATCACACCAGAGATCCACATCGCAACGATGTAGAAAACCGTACCAATCGTTGCTAACCAGAAGTGAACATTGATTAGAGATACAGAGTACATACGCTCTTGACCAAATAGTTTAGGAACTAAGTGGTAAACCGAACCGATAGAAACCATCGCAACCCAACCTAGCGCACCAGAGTGAACGTGACCGATAGTCCAGTCCGTGTAGTGAGATAGTGCGTTAACCGTTTTGATTGCCATCATAGGGCCTTCGAAAGTCGACATGCCGTAGAATGATAGAGAAACGATTAGGAAACGTAGGATAGGGTCGTAGCGTAGCTTATGCCATGCACCAGATAGAGTCATAATACCGTTGATCATGCCACCCCAAGATGGAGCAAACAGAACCAAAGACATAACCATACCTAGAGACTGAGTCCAGTCTGGAAGTGCTGTGTAGTGTAGGTGGTGAGGACCAGCCCAAATATACAGAGACACAAGAGCCCAGAAGTGAACAATCGACAAACGGTAAGAGTAAACAGGGCGACCAGCTTGTTTAGGAACGAAGTAATACATCATACCTAGGAAACCAGCTGTCAATAGGAAGCCTACCGCATTGTGTCCGTACCACCATTGCACCATTGCATCGATCGCTCCGGAATAAATCGAGTACGATTTAAACGCAGATACAGGAACAGCCAGGCTGTTAACGATGTGCAACACGGCAACCGTGATGATGAAGGCTCCGAAGAACCAGTTAGCTACATAAATGTGCGATGTCTTACGTTTAATCATGGTTCCGAAGAACACGACCGCATAAGCTACCCACACAAGAGTAATAGCAATATCGATTGGCCATTCAAGTTCTGCGTATTCTTTACCAGAGGTTAAACCTAGCGGTAAAGTAATTGCAGCGGACAGGATAATCGCTTGCCAACCCCAAAAGGTAAAGGCTACGAGAGGGCCACCAAAGAGACGCGTCTGACAGGTACGTTGCACAACATAATATGATGTTGCAAACAGCGCACTTGTACCGAACGCAAAAATAACCGCATTAGTATGCAGGGGACGTAAACGACTGTACGTCAGCCACGGCGTATCAAAGTTTAGCTGTGGCCAAACTAATTGAGCGGCAATCAAAACACCAACGCCCATACCGACAATACCCCACAAAATTGTAACGAGGGTAAATTGACGGACGACCGTATAGTTGTAGTTTTGTTCAAGCTGCTTTTCTTGGCTCATTTGCATGCTTCCAATTTCTTATTTACTACACTTTACTTCCAACACGACTCACGTCGTAATGCCACCCAAATTAGAAAAGGAAATTCAGCCTATTCAGAGCTTTATTTCCACTTGCTGATTTTAAAAAAAAGTGGCATTTTCAACGCGACACTATACTTGAATTAACAAATCAATGACAGAGTAGTAACCTTACGCTTGGTCTGGAATTGGATTTTTATTTAAAAACTTTGAACTTTGTAACAAGGAGTAAAGATTATAATGGCGGCACAAAAGCTAACAAAGGGCAGGCTTGTTCAAATTATCGTCATGTTGGTTATTTTAATAGCTGCATTTACTTGGAGAACAGTGACATACGACAATGACGAAACAGTAAACTGTATAATTTCTAAACCTTGCCAAATTACTATTGATAAACATAATGTTTTAATTTCGGGTGATAACCTAGGGTATTCGATCGAAACATCTAAAACTGGTAAATTTATCATTAACTATAACGAGAGCGGAACTCTAGAAGAAAAAGGGGCATCAATTTGGCTGTTACGAACGAACGCTCAGAACTCCTCAATAACGGTTACATTTCCACAACAGATAGCCACACTTTCTGTAAACCTTTCTAAGGAATAACACAGTAACAAGTTAGTCTCGCCTCAATTCTTTTGATAGAAATATGTACTAAGTCAGTGAAATAGATTGTGTAAAAGTGTTATAAAGAGAGCATTAATAAAATCTTCCGAGATCTATGAAATTTCTATCAAAAGTCTCTTATTCCCTAGACGATAAAATCGCAGTAGATGAGCTGCTCAGTGGGGTGGCAAACCCTGACGATATTGCCTGTCTTATCTGCTACTGCACCGAAGAGTACTCCACACTTGCTGTGCAGAGATATTTCGTAGATGCGCTCCCGAATACACCAATACATGGCTGCACCACTTGTCACGGTATTATGACCGAAACAGGGTTCCATTCAGGCCCTGTGATTGGGATACTCATCATCTATGATTCCGGGATCAATGCCTACGGTACCGGCATCAGTCACTTTGGCGATTCCATAGATCGTAGTACGTTCAGCGCCATCGATAAAGCATTAAAGAACGCCAACCGAGAAGGTGAAATACCCGATCTTATCTTGCTCCATTCCACCCCAGGAAATGAAGAGAAGGTGATGGCGGCCATCGATAACAAATTTGGCACAGAGGTGCCGATTATTGGTGGAAGCGCAGCAGACAATCAAGTGTCTGGAAATTGGAGTATCTTTACCGAAGAAGCTCTTGCTATTAATGGCGTCTCTTTAACGGTGTTTTTTGCGTCACAATCCATCTATTCATCTTTTAGCGCCGGTCATACACCCACTCAGTATTCAGGCACCGTCACCAAAGTAAGAAATCGAATATTGTTAGAGATCGACCATAAGCCTGCGACCACCGTTTATAATGAATGGACTGATTTTCATTTAGGTAGCAGTGATGATGGGTATATTTTTGAAAAGTCGACAGTTTATCCATTAGGCCGAAAGGTCGGCTCTTCTTACGACTACCCATATTTCAAGTTATCGCATTCGATCAGAGAAACTGAGTGTAACGGTATCGAGTTGTTCACTGATATAAATGAAGGTGACACCATCTATTTGATGCAAGGCTCTAAGCAACAACTTATAAGTCGTGCCGCTAACATCATTCATTCGTCTTACTATAATGATATGGATCTCGAAGAAAAATTAGGGGCGATCAACATATTCTGTGCAGGACCAATGCTGCACCTAAAACAAGATATGGATGAGGTTTGTGACCAAATCAATCACGCACTTGGTGGGCTTCCATACATATGTCCATTTACGTTTGGTGAGCAAGGCAGACTCTCTGGTGGTGAGAATGCGCACGGAAATTTGATGGTATCGTCTGCAACGTTTTATAGGCTGAAAAAGTAATGGATACTGAAGACCAAGAAGCGCTGCAAGAAGCTCGTATTGAACTCCAAAAACTAAAGGTCCGTGAACGTAAATTAGCTGAAGAGAATAGGGTGATCCTATCGACTATCTCTGCGATCAGTAAGGCGAGTAACATATCTGAAATATTTTCTAGTCTCGAATTCGCACTCAAAAAATACATTAAGTTTGATGATTTTATTGTGGTATCAAGAATAGGGAATGAAGGTAGTTTCAAAACCCTGTTAACCAATAACAAAGTATTCGAACAAATGAATTGGACAGATTGTGGCAAGCTATCGCGAGTCATTAATGGAGAATGTGCCATTCTTTTTGAACCCAAATCTCTGGGTGAATTCAGCACTTTGCATCCCATTATCCTAGACCAAATTAACTCTGTACTGATTACTGGTATTGATAGCGGTCTAACACAATCCGTTATCATCTTTATCCATTCCAATACCAAACACTTTAGTATTGAAACCAAAGCCACTCTAAACCGATTTCGACCGCTGATTGAGCGTGCTGTTTTCGATATTGAAAACAAAGAAAAACTTGAAGCGACAGTCCGAGAACGTACAGCAGAACTCGTAGCAGCAAGAAAAGACGCAGAAAGAGCCAACAAAGCCAAATCTGAATTCTTAGCAATGATGAGTCATGAGTTAAGAACGCCGCTAAACGCTACCATAGGCTTAATCGACACGCTAAAGTCCACACCGCTGAATGATGAACAACAGTCTATATTGTTAAATATGAGTACATCATCTGAACTCTTATTGGCGATCATCAGTGATGTGTTGGACTTTTCAAAGATTGAATCTGGATGCTTCTCGTTGGCACCTCAATGGAGTAACGCAAGAGACACTGTAACTTTTGTTTTGTCTGAACAAAAGAAGATAGCAGACGATAAAGGGTTGTCGTTAACCCTAACTAGCGACATTCCAGAAGGTGAACTACATTACATCGACCCAAGTCGCTTAGCACAGATCCTTTTTAATCTCATTGGTAACGCAATAAAGTTCACTGAACACGGGTATGTACATGTTTCTATTACATACCAGCACCGTTCATTCCGTATTAGCGTAGAAGACACCGGAATTGGCATCAGCTCACAGCAACTTTCGTCATTATTCAGTCCGTTTGTGCAAGCCGATAGCACAATCACACGTAGGTTTGGTGGCACCGGCTTAGGTTTAGCAATAACAAAACGACTAGTAGAACTGATGCGCGGGCGTATATCGGTCGAGAGTGAGCCAGGAAAAGGCTCGAAATTTGAAGTGCGGTTACCAGTTCTAACGAGAGTGACGAACAATCAAGATCATGCTGTAGAAGATAAATACTCGCAAGTTCCCAGAACCCGTTATTCAGTGTTGGTTGTTGAAGACAACCCAACCAATCAGATGGTGATTCAATTGATCCTTGCGCGACAAGGCCACGAAGTTTTCATCGCAAGCAACGGTGAAGAAGCCATTGGCTTTGTAGAAAGAGGTAATGATCCGATAGACATTATCTTGATGGATGTGTCGATGCCAGTCATGGACGGAATAACCACAACCAAATACATGAGAGACGCAAACATCAAAACACCAATCGTCGCGCTAACGGCACACACATCAGTAGAAGATAAATTTTCTTGTTTAGATGTCGGTATGAATGATTTCATTACCAAACCTGTAAGAACCAAAGAGATCATTGAAGCAATTGATAGGTTAATGCTTGAAGTCTAATAAACGTATTCTTAATCGAAGATTAGGAAATATGTTTATTAGGTATTTTATGGTAAATAGACTTACTGTTAAATAGAACGTCAGTTTGGTAGTTAAACAATAGGCAGGGGCATTACACAAAGATACCTGCCTTATAAACACCAAACCAAATTTAACATAATATACATAATACGCACTGTTAGCTTTTAGAAAGCCAAACAATACAAACTTCGTTTGTTGC
>NZ_JBFSPI010000017.1:0-69478 GCF_041464685.1 Vibrio sp. 10N.237.312.B06 | reverse complement strand
AACTCTTTACCATGCTGTTCAAAAAACACTCACGAAAGATCAACACGCCCTAGTACTTGTTGTTTTTATTATAGAAATAGATACTAAACACAAATAATCAGAATATATATCAAGGTGTGTCAGTGGCAGGTACCGAAGACTATCTATATCGAGTGAAGTTTATAAAACCCGCGCAGTTGTCGCTTTTGCTTCCCAGTCTTTCTCCTTCACAAGTTTTTTTAGAAGCGATAAATGAGAAGCCTGAGATGATGCTTTCTTCAGGAAGTGAATGGCATTTGGGGAATGTTGATTTTTTTGATCAACTGACTGGGTCTTTTGCTATTGGTCGAACGACTAAGACTACTTTAGAAAAATTTGATAAGGAAAGTGGTAATTTTATAGATCAATTGGATGATTCTAGCCCTTATACAACAGTAGTGTTTGATTGTCGTATAGGATTGCTAGGTATTGCGAAGAAGTCTAAATTGGCTCCAGATGCCGAAACCGTAGCTCGTAGAATTCGAGGGCTCTTCGAAAAGTCAGAAACAGTAATCCATACTGGATCCGAAGTTAAAGTTAACTTTATCCCTGACCCTCAAGGCTTTATTCAAAAGCTTAGAGCTGCCTATGCTATTAAAAGCTTTAAAGCTACGTTTACAGGCCCTAACCCAGTGGACGCAGATGAACTGTTTCAAAAACCTTTATCTGTATATGCACAACAAATTGGTGCACAGACAGGTTCACTTGAAGTTAAGGGTGAAGCTTTGAATGAAGAGGTAGCCGAAAGTATTGCTAAATCTACAGCTGCAACCGCTAATACTGCATCTGCTAGAATTATCCCAGCCGAGGGTAAAAAGGTAGTACCGATTAGGATGAAGGGTGACGCAGTTTCTGTTGTTGTTAGCTTAGATGCGTCATATCGTGATGTTTTGGCTCGAATACAAGATGAATACTCGAGGGTTCGAGGGTGATAACAGAAAGAAGAATTAGAACAATTGAAGAAATTTTGACTGCGTTGAATGAATTACCCAACCATTATATTTACCGGGGGCATGCTGATTCAACTTGGAGATTAGAATCAACATTGGAGCGTACGTTAGGGGCTTCATGGGGGGGTAATGTTAAACAGGTTGAAGAGCATTACTTGAACCTGTTTAAATCAAAGTATCATATTTACAATGACACAAACCATGAGCCAAAGAGCAAGCTTGCTTGGTTATCTGTTATGCAGCACTACGGAGCTCCAACGCGTCTAATCGATTTTACAGAGTGTCCTTACATTGCATTATATTTTGCTTTGGAAGCATATGACCCTCAAAGTAAGAAAGACTTGGCCATGATTGCACTGGATTATCATGCCGTATTAGATGCTTCTGTTGCCCATATTTCTACAAAAGATGGTGGTTTCAACAAGAGTCGCCGAGATATTCATGGTATTCAAGATCAGATATTTGATGAGGTAGTTGATAGATTCTCTTATGACATTGTGTGGATAACAGAGCCATTAGAAATGAATGTCAGGATTGATAGACAGGCAGGAACTTTTTTAATCTCTGGTAATAGAGAGCAGAAAATTGAAAACTTGCTTTCGTTGGATATATACAGCTCAACTCCAATGCTAAAGTTTGTTATTTCGAGTGAACTGTATGAAGGTATTTATGCTTTACTGCGGAAAATGAATATTAATGCTAAATCAATATATGGTGACTTATCAGGTCTAGCAAAGTCGATTAAGATGGATATGCAAGCGCATACTAGCTAGTGGTGTTATGGGTCTTAGCAAATAGCTTGCGAGATCCCCATTTGTGGGATGCCAACATAGTCAGGTTAGTTGTTTGATTGTGTCTTTAATGCAGCGAAATTACGTGTTCCAAATCCGCGTGTTGGGAGTTCGAATCTCTCCACCCCTGCCATATTTAAGGCTCTAGCAGAAATGCTAGAGCCTTTTTGCTTTCTGAAGCTAATTATGCGCCATTAGCAAAGCAGCGGATTCTCCGGTTTGCCAAAATAGCGCGTGTTGGGAGTCTAAACTTCTACTCCTGCCACATACAAAGCCTCAGCAGAAATGCTAGGGCTTTTTACGTCTGTTGCTTCTTCGAAGCAATGTTGGGAGAACTAGGCGTCCTCCTAACTTACCAATCTGGTTGAATCTCCGGAGTGCCGACTCAGTCCTCCTCTGGCATATTTAAGGATCTAGACTGCACGCCCCGGTAGAAAGACTAGACTCCTCTTGCTACTGCATCAGATGTTCTATAGAGAAGTTTCGGTTCTAGAACATTGGTGTGCGAAGCTTTAACTCTAATTACAATTCCTCTTCGATCGTGGTTCTCTTTCTACACTTTATTATGCTTTCAATACTTCACTTGAAAAGAAGGCCATGTATCTTTACTTAATTTATTTCCGTAAATGCTTTGTGTTTATCTTCGCTCGAATGCATTCAAACTGGTGGTTGCTTGTTGGCCTGTTTGGAAGCGTTAGGTACGACCAAGAGTCGTGATTGCAGATAGCAATCATGACTAAAGTAGTGGTCAGAGATAAGGGAGCAACTTGTAGGCTAGAGAGGCGTGCTTGTTGATGGACACAGGTACAAAAAAGGCCGCTTCTACTAAGCGACCTTCGTTTATATTTTTAGGTATTAATCCAATTCTTTCTCAGCTTGTTTCGCTTTTTCTATCATTGGAGTGATTGTTGATCCTTGAACCAGAATAGAGAACACAACAACAGCATAGGTCATAACGAGGATTATCTCTTTAACATCTATTGCTTTGTCTTCAATCACCCAGATACCTGAAGGGATTGAAAGTGCCATGGCTAGAGCTAAGCCTCCGCGTAAACCACCCCAAGTTAGAATCTTAGTTGACCACGGGTTGTAAGTTCTAAAGTGTTTAAATCCAATATAAGACAAGAAAACACTTAGGTAGCGAGCACTCAATACTAGAGGAACTGCGAACGCCATCAAAATCCAATCTTCTTGGTGGAACTTGAATAGCAGCATAGACATACCAATCAACAAGAATAGTACGCCATTTAAGAACTCATCTATTAATTCCCAAAAATGGTCTAGGTGATCCTCACTTTCCTTAGAAAATCCGATGAAGCGTGTCCAGTTGCCTATCATGATACCAGATACCACCATTGCTAATGGTCCAGATACATGCAGAACCTCTGCAAAAGCATAACCAGCTGTAGGAATACCGATGGTTAATAGCAACTCCATCGAGTGGTCATCGGTGTTGCTGATTAGATAGTGGAATATCAAACCTAGAACAAATCCGTAGACGATACCGCCAATAGCCTCTTGGACGAATAACATGGTCACGCTACCTACAGTCGGAGCTTCTGTGCCGAACGCAATGGTAAATAGGGTTACGAAGATAACTAGGCCAAAACCATCGTTGAATAGAGATTCTCCCTCGATTTGAGTAGAGATTCGTCTGGGAGCATCGAGCTTCTTCACTATTGCTAATACAGCTATTGGATCGGTTGGAGATATTAGAGAACCAAACAGTAAGCAATAAATTAAGTCAAATTGAATACCGATAAATTGACAGAACCCATAAAGTACAAAGCCAATAAAGAATGTCGAAAATAGTGTAGCACCAAGAGCGAGTACCGTTATTTCCCATTTCTGATCTTTTAGATTAGGTAACTTAATTCCCAAACCACCTGCAAAAAGTAAGAATCCCAGTATTCCTTTTAGGAGGAAGTCTTCAAAGTTGATACTGGCAACGGTTTCTGAAGCGATGTCAGCCAATTGGAACCAATTGTTTTGTCCCGCAATGATAATCAATAGAGATAGCATCATTGAGCCAGCTGTGATGGCGATGGTTGTCTGCATTTTACCAATTTTGGTATTAACGAAAGCAATAAGCATGGCTGCAGCGGACAAGAAGCATAAGGTGTAATAGACCGACATTGGGATTCCAATATGTAACAAAATATGAATATTAATTCTCGTTCTCTCATGCTCAAATAGCAAACATTTTTTTGTCATGACTTGGTCATTTACTTCATGTTTTAGACGTCTAGACTCCTTTTGAATGTGTGGTAGGATGGAGAGATAATTAAAGGAATGAGGTTGTATCGTGGGAAGTAATGTAAGGCAAAAGATTGACGCTCTGTTGAAGCAACGAATTTTACTGATTGATGGTGGCATGGGTACCATGATTCAGGATTATAAATTGGAAGAGCAAGACTATCGCGGTGAGCGATTTGCTGATTGGCATAGTGACTTAAAAGGTAACAATGACCTTTTGGTACTTACGCAGCCTAAGCTTATCAAAGATATCCATATGGAGTATTTGGAAGCCGGTGCTGATATCCTCGAGACCAATACCTTTAACGCTACAACCATCGCTATGGCCGACTATGATATGGAAAGTCTTAGCGAAGAAATTAACTATGCTGCTGCTAAGTTGGCTCGTGAAGCGGCAGATGAATGGACAGTGAAGACTCCTGATAAACCCCGTTTCGTGGCGGGTGTGTTAGGTCCAACTAACCGAACTTGTTCTCTCTCCCCAGATGTTAATGACCCGGGCTATCGTAATGTTAGCTTTGATGAACTTGTTGAGGCTTACTCTGAATCGACTCGTGCGCTTATCAAGGGCGGTTCAGACTTAATTCTTATTGAAACTATCTTCGATACGTTAAACGCGAAAGCGTGTGCTTTTGCGGTTGAATCTGTCTTTGAAGAAGTAGGTATCATTTTACCGGTTATGATCTCCGGTACTATCACAGATGCATCTGGTCGGACGCTTTCCGGACAAACAACAGAAGCATTCTATAATGCCCTTTGTCATGTAAAACCTATCTCATTTGGATTGAACTGTGCATTAGGTCCTGACGAACTGCGCGAATATGTCGGTGAGATGTCTCGTATCTCCGAATGTCATGTTTCTGCACACCCTAACGCGGGTTTACCTAATGCATTTGGTGAGTATGACCTTTCTCCCGAAGATATGGCTGAACACGTCAAGGAGTGGGCTGAAAGTGGTTTCTTGAACTTAATTGGTGGTTGTTGTGGTACGACGCCAGAACATATACGCCAAATGGCAGAAGCTGTTGAAGGTGTAACACCGCGCCAATTACCAGATTTACCCGTCTCTTGTCGTCTCTCTGGTTTAGAGCCATTGACGATATCCAAGGAATCTCTATTTGTTAACGTGGGTGAGCGAACTAACGTTACGGGCTCTGCTCGCTTTAAGCGCCTTATCAAAGAAGAGCTATATGATGAAGCTTTGAGTGTGGCTCGAGAGCAAGTTGAGAATGGCGCTCAAATTATCGATATCAACATGGATGAAGGGATGCTAGACGCTGAGGCGTGTATGGTTAAATTCCTTAATCTATGTGCGTCTGAGCCTGAGATCTCGAAAGTGCCAGTCATGGTCGACTCTTCAAAATGGGAAGTTATTGAAGCGGGTCTGAAATGTATTCAGGGTAAAGGCATCGTTAACTCGATCTCATTGAAGGAAGGGAAAGAGAAGTTTGTCGAACAAGCGAAACTGGTTCGCCGATATGGTGCTGCCGTTATCGTGATGGCGTTCGATGAAGTTGGCCAAGCTGATACTCGAGAGCGTAAGGTTGAGATTTGCACTAATGCCTACAATATTCTGGTTGATGAAGTGGGCTTCCCACCTGAAGATATTATTTTTGACCCGAACATTTTTGCTGTGGCGACAGGTATTGATGAGCATAACAACTATGCGGTCGATTTCATTGAAGCTGTAGGGGACATCAAACGAGACTTACCTCATGCGATGATTTCTGGTGGTGTATCGAATGTTTCGTTCTCATTCCGAGGTAATAACTACGTTCGTGAGGCTATCCACGCAGTATTCCTATACCACTGCTTTAAAAACGGTATGGATATGGGCATCGTAAATGCTGGGCAATTAGAGATTTACGATAATGTCCCTGAGGATTTACGTGAAGCCGTTGAAGATGTGGTTCTAAACCGCCGAAATGACTCCACTGAGCGCTTGCTAGATATCGCAACTGAATATCTAGAGCGTGCAGTTGGAAAAGTTGAAGATAAATCTGCTTTAGAGTGGCGTATCTGGCCAGTAGAAAAACGCTTAGAGCATTCCTTAGTTAAAGGTATTACCGACTTTATTGTTGAAGATACCGAAGAAGCTCGTGTTAATGCCTCTCGCCCTATCGAGGTGATAGAAGGCCCATTAATGGATGGTATGAATGTGGTTGGTGACCTCTTTGGTGAAGGTAAGATGTTCCTTCCTCAAGTGGTGAAATCTGCACGTGTTATGAAGCAAGCGGTAGCCCATCTAGAGCCATTTATCAATGCAACCAAAGACGTAGGTGCAACTAACGGAAAAATCTTACTTGCGACCGTAAAAGGCGATGTTCACGATATTGGCAAAAATATTGTGGGCGTTGTCTTGCAGTGTAATAACTACGAAATTATCGATTTAGGCGTGATGGTTTCATGTGAAAAAATCCTTAAGGTCGCTAAGGAAGAAAATGTCGATATCATTGGCCTTTCGGGTTTGATCACTCCTTCCCTGGATGAGATGGTGCATGTTGCGAAAGAAATGGAAAGACAAGGCTTTAAACTGCCTCTTCTCATCGGTGGAGCAACCACATCTAAAGCGCATACAGCCGTTAAGATTGAACAGAACTACTCTGAGCCTGTGGTTTATGTTAACAATGCTTCGCGTGCGGTAGGTGTTTGCACCTCGCTACTCTCTGATGAACTGAAACCCGCTTTCGTTGAGAAACTGGATATTGATTACGATCGCGTTCGCGATCAGCATAATCGTAAGAAGCCTCGTACTAAACCTGTCACTCTTGAAAGAGCGCGTGCTAATAAAGTCGCTATCGATTGGGATGCTTATACGCCACCGGCACCCGCTAAGCCGGGAGTTCACATCTTTAATGATTTTGATGTGGCAACTTTGCGCCAGTACATAGACTGGACTCCATTCTTTATGACATGGTCATTGGTCGGTAAATACCCTGCAATTCTTAATCATGAAGAAGTGGGCGAGGAAGCGAAACGCTTATTCAAAGATGCCAACGATTTATTGGATCGAGTACAGAAAGAGAAGTTACTTGAAGCTCGTGGGATGTGTGCGATGTTCCCTGCCAACAGCGTTGGCGATGATATCGAAGTGTATACCGATGAATCTCGTACTGAAGTGTTAAAGGTTTTACACAACCTTCGTCAGCAAACCGAGAAGCCAAAAGGTTTTAACTACTGTTTGTCTGATTACATTGCGCCGAAAGATAGCGGTAAAGCGGACTGGATTGGTGGCTTTGCAGTGACTGGTGGTATCGGCGAGCGTGAGCTTGCTGATGAATACAAAGCCAACGGTGATGACTACAACGCGATTATGATTCAGGCGGTTGCTGACCGATTGGCTGAAGCGTTCGCTGAATACCTGCATAAAGAAGTGAGAAAGGACATTTGGGGCTACTCGCCGGATGAGGATCTGTCTAATGACGATTTGATTCGTGAGAAGTACCAAGGTATTCGTCCAGCTCCAGGTTACCCAGCTTGCCCAGAACATACAGAAAAAGGAACGTTGTGGGAGTTGATGGATGTTGAAAAAGCGATCGACATGTCACTAACCACGAGCTACGCGATGTGGCCTGGTGCTTCAGTGTCTGGTATGTATTTTTCACATCCTGATGCCCGATACTTTGCGATTGCACAGATTCAACAGGATCAAGTGGATAGCTATGCCGACCGTAAAGGTTGGGATATGTTGGAAGCTGAGAAGTGGTTAGGCCCAAACATTAACTAGTTTGAATCTATAACGAGCTTTGATTCGTAACGTAAAAAAGAGAAAGGGTTGCTTAATAGCAACCCTTTTTGTATCTGTAATTTAGTTATTTATCTGTCGATGATAAACGGACTATCTACTCAAATAACTCTTGATGAAGTTTTTGAATCGCCAACTTAGACACAGATTCATCTAGCAAGAAGCATAGGTTGTGTGGGCTTGCTCCGTAACAAATCATACGTAGGTTGAAATCTTCTAGAGTGCCGAATACCTGCTTTGCATAGCCTTTGCTTTCGCTCATGTTGTTACCAATAAGAGCAACAAGGCATAGGTCGTGTTCAATATCCACAGAACACAGCTCTTCAAGTTCAATTCGAGCGGCTTCAGGTAACTCAGGAGCACCACCAGAGGTATCGGTTTGATCGAGAGTAAGTGAGACACTGATCTCTGAGGTAGTGATAAGATCGACTGAGATCTTATGTTTAGCCAGGATCTCGAATACCTTTGCCAAAAAACCATAGGCATGGAACATGTTAGCGCTGCGTAGCGTAACCATGGTTTGGTTGCAGCGTAGGGCAAGCGCTCTGAACAGAGGAGAGCTTTCAACTTGTTGACGAATCCATGTTCCACCAAGCTCTGGTGCTTTTGATGAGCCGACAAAAACAGGGATTTGATGGCGTAGTGCAGGAACCAGAGTTGAAGGGTGTAATATTTTCGCGCCAAAGTTTGCCATCTCAGATGCCTCACTGAAGCTGATCTCTGGGATAGGAGATGCTTTCGATGCGATGCGTGGATCTGTGGTGTAGATGCCTGGAACATCAGTCCAAATTTCTAAGCCAATCGCTTGTACCGACTCCGCAATCAGTGCAGCTGAATAATCACTGCCGCCACGACCTAACGTTGTGGTGTTACCTTCGCTGTCGGCACCGATAAAACCTTGGGTAACGACAACTTGTTCTTCGCAAAGTGGAATCAGTTTCTGCTGTGCAAGGGCTGCAATATCTTCCAGTTGTGGTTCTGCTTTACCGAAATCATCATTGGTGCGCATCACTTCTCTGATATCAAAACGAGCCGCCGGTGTACCACGTTCGCGAATGATTTGAGCGAGGATATGTGTCGACATCAGTTCGCCACATGCCACTAGGTGATCGGTGAGTTTGGTACTGGCTTGGAATGATGCGGCTTCTGCAGCGCTCGCAATATCATCCAGAATACAGTGCACATCTTTTTCAATGCTAATTGGGTCAGCTAGCTGAGCAAGAATCGTATTATGAATGTCGGTTAACTGTGTCACTAGTTCTTGGCGACGAGTTTTATCTTGAACACCATTCGCGAGTTCAACAAGCAGGTTAGTCACGCCAGAGCATGCGCTACTCACGACCAGTTTCGTATTTGAGTTGTTTTCAATAATGGCAGCACAACGGCTCATTGCTTCAAAGTTGGCAACACTTGTTCCACCAAACTTAGCGACATTAAAAGAACCAGCTACATTAGATGCACTCACGATATATCTCCCACGATTTCCTAAAATAAAATTACTGTTGGGTAATCCAACGTCCGATGTTTTTCGAAGAGAGTTTTAGAGCAAAAAAGAGAGGAATTATTAGAATAGTAACCTCAGAAGCTCTTCACCATATAGAAATGGCGACAGTTAACGGGATTCAGCCCGCTCAACCGATAATAAAGGTCCTGCATCCTTTTATTATCTCGGCACTGCTCCCCATGAATGTTTTGTATTGGAAATGCGGTTCCACAAAACACCTGCCTGGGCAGTGCTCCTCTTCTGCTAGATAGCCATTTCATTGAACGTGTTTGCGCAAATAATGTCAATCCGTAACGTGAGATAATTGAAAAATAATTTTAACAATTATGTGACACTGGTTTGACCTCAATACTTATGGCTAATTGCTGAGGTAATCAATTTGCTTTAGGGTGGACTGTTCACAACATTAACGTAAGGGATATACATGTCTAATTTAACACTCACTGCTGCTATCGATAGTTTTTATCCGCCACACCGAACGTTAATGGGGCCGGGGCCTTCAGACATTTCTCCTCAAGTTTTACAGGCCTTAAGCCGTCCAACCATTGGTCACCTCGACCCGCTATTTATTGCGATGATGGATGAGCTTAAACAACTTCTTAAGTATGCATTCCAAACAGAGAATGAATTTACGATTGCTGTTTCTGCTCCAGGCAGTGCGGGCATGGAAACCTGTTTTGTTAATTTGATTGAGCCTGGTGAAAAGGTCATTGTTTGTCGTAACGGTGTTTTTGGTGAGCGTATGCGCGAGAATGTTGTTCGCTGCGGTGGTGAAGCGATCCTTGTTGATGACGAGTGGGGTAAGCCCGTTTCAGTTGAAAAGGTAGAAAAGGCATTGGCTGAAAACCCCGATGCTGTTGCTGTCGCATTTGTGCATGCCGAGACGTCTACTGGCGCGTTATCGGATGCTCAAGCTATTTCCGCAGTCGCTCGCCAGTTTGATGCATTGTCGATTGTGGATGCGGTGACATCATTAGGTGGTGTGCCATTGTTGGTTGATGAATGGCAACTCGATGCGGTTTATTCAGGCAGTCAGAAGTGTCTGTCTTGTGTACCTGGTTTATCTCCCGTGACGTTCTCTCAACGTGCTGTCGATAAAATGAAAGCACGTCAAGCTCCCGTACAAAGCTGGTTCTTGGATCAGAGCTTGGTATTAGGTTATTGGAGTGGAGAAGGTAAGCGTAGCTATCACCACACTGCGCCTGTGAACAGCCTATATGCTCTGCATGAGTCGTTGGTTTTATTGAAAAATGAAGGCCTGGATAATGCGTGGTCACGTCACCATGCGATGCACCAAGAGCTTAAAGAAGGCGTAGAAGCACTAGGATTAAAGTTTGTGGTTGATGAAGAGAGTCGCCTACCTCAATTGAATGCGCTTTACTTCCCTGAAGGGATTGATGAAGCCAAAATAAGAACGCAGCTGTTAGAAGAATATAATCTTGAAATCGGTGCAGGCCTTGGCTCTTTAGCTGGGAAGGCTTGGCGTATTGGTTTAATGGGTTATGGCGCTCGAAAAGAGAATGTAGCCTTATGCTTAAAAGCGTTGCAAGACGTTCTAAAATAGTAGCTATAAGCTGAAGTTCAAAAGAAAAGCGCACGAGAGATCGTGCGCTTTTTTGTGCCTAACCGAAAGGTCAGAAATGGTGCTTTAGTTCCGAGATCTAAACATCACTCAGCAGACGACAGGTTATCTTCTTCTTGTGATACTCTTTTATACTGAATCTTGGAAAAGTCTCGATTTGGGAACAAGAAGCTCGCTTCCCTGCGAATTTGTTCTGCCTTGCTGTGATCACCTAATCCTTGATACGCGAGAATCAGGTTGCTGTAGAAAGCAGGCCTTGGCTTACTCTTTATGATCTCTAACGACCAATCTATATAAGGCTGGATCAGGCTAGGATCGGCTTTGTAGAGGCCGATATTTAGATAGGTACTGTACACGTCCCAATCATAGCGATCTTTCCATACTACGGGGTTCGTTACCTGCTTAAGAATGTCCGGGTTTTTCGGCTTAGACATTTCAAATTTAGTGAGTACATAATTGGTGTGTAAGGCATTCAGCATGTAAAAACTCACCAAGATAGGAACGACTAAGCTCGACACTCTGAATAGGGTTTTACTGACGATACTAAACGGCTGCTGATAGTGGCGAGAAGTCCGTTGATCGACCCAGTAAATCAAAATGATAAAGGTTATCCAGTGAATCGCCGAGTGGTAAAAAGGATACTCAAGCTGAGAATGTAAGAGTATTGGTATGAACAGCGCAAGTAGTGCTAGACGTGTTCCTTTCGCTGAGTTAGCTATGCGTGACATCACCAACACCGCAGCAATCAAGATCCCGATGATTGGTACTATTCCGCCCTCAACCCCCCAAAACAGGAACTCATTGTGTGGGTGATCCATTGAAGGAAGGCCGGGATGATAATTTGGGTTGAGTTGATGCTGGCGAGCTGTGTATAGCGTGTACTCGGATTCGAATTTCCCGTAGCCATACCCTGTAAATGGCTTTTCGATCATCATATCGAGCGCTTGCGGAAAGGTATAAGCTCGTGGGCTTTCTAAGTTAGCCCTTTTGCTTGCGAGGCTATCAGTTGTACTGAGGCTGATCACCGAAAAAGCGACGACGATACCGACTACCACTGATACACACCATCCGTAGAAGCGCTTCTTGGTCGAGAACTTGTAAAGGTAAGGCAGAATGCAGACAAACCCGATTACGGCAGCCAACCATCCTGTACGTGATGCAATGATGATCAGCAAAGGTACGGTTAAGGTTGGTGTCAGGTATAGTAAGAATGACTCGCTAATTTTGCGATTATATTTAGCAGGCTGTCTCGCTAAAAGATAAGCTGAAAGCACAAAACCGGTAGCTAAAAAGCTGGCCATAACATTCGGTTGTTGAAATATCCCATAAGGTCTATTGGCCGCAGTGTTATAACCAAATAGGTTGCCAGGTTCCAGTAAGAAATATTGCACATAGCCAAAAAGTGCTTGTAGGACGACAGCAAGAACAATGAACCACAACATGCGTTGTTTGTGTTTGTTACTGAATTTAAATTGCTGAAGCACCACGAATAAAGCGAAGCCCGCCCACAATCCCAGTAGTCGGCCTGATGCGGCTTGAGGAGCGGCGTTGCTGTATAAAATCGGCAGTGTGAGTATGATGCAGCTTATCAACAAGCCAATCGTTAATTTGGAATACTTGAGTACTCGGTTAGTAGCAAGTTGGTAGAAGCCAATCGCCAACGTAAAGCTAAGAGCTAACCAAGTGGTTGGATTAAAGGATAAAGCGAGGCCTGAGCCTCCAGGATTGGGCATGAAAAAGTGCATGGCTAATAAGAATATAACAGCTAAAGAGGCAAGGAATGCCTTGTTAAGCGGAAGCTGAGTTCTCTGATTTTCTAGCTGGGTACCGCTAGTATGTATTGTTGCCATAAATCCCTAACCTTATAAAAACAGAGCTTGTTCCTTCTGAAAAAAGCCCTGTTACTTTAACATTTTTCTGTCTGCTCGCAGGGAGCTATTTTACACCTACTTCAAATTTAACATAGGCTTAAGGAAGCGAGCAGTGTGCGAACCTTCGACTAACGCCACATCTTCAGGTGTACCTTCTGCAACAATTTCACCGCCTCCTTGACCACCTTCAGGGCCAAGATCTAGGATCCAGTCCGCTGTTTTGACGACGTCTAGGTTATGCTCAATCACGACAACCGTATTACCGTGATCCCGTAATCTATGCAGTACCGTTAACAGTTGCTGGATATCGTGGAAATGTAGGCCTGTTGTTGGCTCATCGAGAATGTATAAGGTTTTCCCCGTGTCTCGCTTAGATAACTCTCTTGCCAACTTAACACGTTGTGCTTCACCGCCAGACAAGGTTGTTGCTGCTTGTCCGAGGCGAATGTAGGAAAGGCCAACATCCATCAATGTTTGCAGCTTACGAGCAATAACAGGAACAGGGTTGAAGTATTCTCGAGCATCTTCGACAGTCATCTCTAGAACTTCGTCAATGGTTTTCCCCTTGTAGCGGACCTCTAGCGTTTCACGGTTATAACGCTTACCTTTACACACATCGCACGGTACATACACATCTGGCAAGAAATGCATCTCTACTTTGATGACGCCGTCTCCCTGACACGCTTCACAACGACCACCACGAACGTTAAAACTGAATCGACCTGGCTTGTAGCCACGAGATCGTGATTCTTGTGTACCTGCAAATAACTCTCGAATTGGAGTGAAAATACCAGTGTAGGTTGCAGGATTCGATCTTGGTGTTCGACCGATAGGGCTTTGATCAATATCGATTACTTTGTCGAAATGCTCTAAGCCTTTAATCTTTTTGTGCTGCGCCGGAACTGCAGTTGTTGCACCGTTCAATTGAGTGTGGGCGACTTTAAAGAAGGTGTCATTGATGAGTGTTGATTTACCGGATCCCGATACACCGGTAATACAGCTGAACAAGCCTACAGGGATTGTCGCAGTGACATTCTTTAGGTTGTTCCCAGTCGCGCCAACGATCTCGACGACCTTTTTCTTATCGATAGGCGTTCTTTGTTTGGGGATCGCAATTTCTTTGGCGCCGCTGAGGTATTGCCCAGTTAAAGAATTCGGATTTTCGATGATGTCTTGCATGGTGCCTTCAGCGACCACGTGACCACCATGAACACCTGCGCCTGGGCCTATATCGATAACATGGTCAGCGCAACGAATCGCATCTTCGTCATGCTCAACAACAAGTACGGTATTTCCTAAGTCTCTTAGGTGAACCAGAGTTTGCAGTAGACGTTCATTATCACGCTGGTGGAGGCCAATCGATGGTTCATCCAGCACATACATAACGCCAACTAAACCGGCCCCAATTTGACTTGCTAGACGAATTCTTTGCGCTTCACCACCTGACAGTGTTTCTGCACTGCGTGATAGGTTCAGGTAATTCAAACCAACGTTCACCAAAAAATGCAGACGATCATTGATCTCTTTCATCACTTTATCAGCAATTTGTCCACGCTGGCCGTCTAACTTCAACTCTTGGAAAAATTGTAGTGCGTCAGCAATGCTGAGCTGAACGATTTCTGGCAGTGTGGTATCGCCAATAAAGACATTTCGAGCTTCTAATCTTAAGCGTGTACCATCACAGCTAGAACATGATTTCGTTGATATGTACTTGGCAAGGTCTTCACGCACCGCGCTAGATTCAGTGTCGCGGTAACGGCGTTCTAACGTATTTAAAATGCCTTCAAAGGGGTGGCGTTTTACTCGGATATCACCACGGTCATTGATGTATTTGAATTCAACTTCAGTTCTACCAGAGCCCTTGAGGATGATCTCTTGGGTTTTCTTTGGTAGAGAATTAAATGGCGCATAAAGGTCAAAACCATAATGGTCTGATAGCGATGTCAGCATCTGGAAATAGTAATAATTCTTCTGATCCCAGCCTTTAATCGCACCTTCCGCAATACTTAGGTTATCATCTAAAATCACTCTGCTTGGGTCAAAATACTGTTGAATCCCAAGTCCATCACACGTACCACAAGCACCTGCCGGGTTATTGAATGAGAACAGGCGAGGCTCAAGTTCTTGCATGCTGTAACCACACTTTGGACAAGCGAAGTTTGCAGAGAATACGATCTCTTCTTGTTCTTTATCATCCATCCAACCGACTACGGCGATGCCACCAGAGAGCTCTAATGTTGTCTCAAACGATTCAGCTAAACGCTGTTGAAGATCTGGGCGAACCTTAAAGCGATCAACGACAACTTCAATGGTGTGCTTCTTGTGCAGTTCCAATGTTGGTGGATCGGACAAATCACAGGTCTCGCCATCAATACGGGCACGGATAAAGCCTTGAGCCGCTAGATTCTCAAGCGTTTTAACGTGCTCACCTTTACGTTCTTTGACCATCGGAGCCAGCAGCATCATCTTTGAACCAGCAGGCAGTTCTAAGACTTTATCGACCATTTGACTGATGGTTTGTGCTGCAAGAGGGGTATTGTGATCAGGACAGCGTGGTTCACCGACACGAGCATAAAGCAGTCTTAGGTAATCATAGACTTCAGTGATGGTGCCAACCGTTGAACGAGGATTGTGAGAAGTTGATTTCTGTTCGATAGAGATGGCTGGAGATAAACCTTCGATGTGGTCGACATCAGGCTTTTCCATGAGAGATAGAAATTGACGAGCATAGGCCGACAGAGACTCAACATAACGACGTTGACCTTCTGCGTAGAGGGTATCAAACGCAAGTGACGACTTTCCTGAACCTGATAATCCAGTGATAACCGTTAGCTTATCACGAGGTATGGTTAGGTTAATGTCTTTGAGGTTATGCGTACGAGCGCCTCTAATTTCTATTTTATCCATCTCAACAGACCATGTAATTTTAAGTGGCTAAAGTATTACATAGAGTGAGATTTGTGCAAAGTTTTACTGGATAAAAAAACAGTAAACAAAAAAGGGTGACTCAAAGAGCCACCCTTTCTACCAATTTAAACGTTGATTATTAACCCGTTGTCACGCTTCTTTCTTTGTCGAGTGTTTACCTAGTTCGATTTGCTTTTGGTCTTTTTTGTATAGATTTTCAAAGCAGTAGTTTGTTGCTTCGATATAACCTTCAACACTACCGCAATCAAAACGTTGGCCTTTAAATTTGTAAGCCAACACACAGCCTGCTTTTGCTTGTTTTAGCAATGCATCAGTGATCTGGATCTCACCGCCTTTGCCTGGTTCAGTCTGCTCGATCAGTTCAAAGATATCTGGAGTCAGAATGTAGCGGCCAATGATCGCTAGGTTGCTTGGTGCAGTACCTGGTTCTGGCTTTTCTACCATGTCATCGACACGGAAAAGATCGTCTTTGATCATCTCGCCCGAGATAACACCGTATTTATGAGTTTCGTTTTCAGGCACTTCTTGTACTGCAACGATTGAGCAACGGAACTGCTTGTATAGCGCAACCATTTGAGCCAGAACGCCTTGCTGCTCGTTCACACAAAGGTCATCAGCAAGCACAACGGCGAAAGGCTCATCACCCACAAGTTCACGACCAGTCAAGATAGCATGGCCTAGACCTTTCATTTCGCGTTGACGAATGTAGGTAAAGTTTGCTGCTTCAATCGTCTCACGAATATTGATCAGCAAGTCTTCTTTATTGGTACCGCTAATTTGGTGCTCTAGCTCGTAGTTCTTATCAAAGTGATCCATCAGAGAATGCTTACCACGACCGGTAACGATGCACATTCCATCCATACCGGCTTCGATAGCTTCCTCTACACCGTATTCAATCAGAGGTTTGTTTACTACAGGCATCATTTCTTTCGGCATTGACTTAGTTGCTGGTAAAAAACGTGTACCGTAGCCTGCTGCCGGGAAAAGGCACTTTTTGATCATGATAAGACCCTTTATCTATAATAATTATTGATTCAACTGATTTGTTGATATTTCTGAGGGCAACTCTAGCATATGTTATGTCGAAATTTCAGCAACAATACCAATGATTACTCGAGCTTCCCTCAAAATTATTGTCAGATTAGAGGCGGAGTGGTTATGCAAGCAAGTTTTGGTTTGCCCATGCAATAGCTTGGACTCTATTTTTCACCGCTAACTTACGGAATATTTGATAGAGGTGGGATTTGACCGTGAATTCGCTAATGAAAAGGTCATCGGCTATTTGAGTATTTGATGATCCTGATTGAAGGCAGCGAATGACTTGGATTTCACGAATAGTTAAATCAACATTGGTTGGGGTCGTATTGGTATTGACCATGTTACGATAATAAAACAGAAGTTGATTAGTCACCTTCCTAGGTAGCCAGTTGTCACCATCGCTCACTTCTTGAAGACCACGAGCAATCTTGTCCTTTTGTTCAGTGTTGTAAAAGAGTCCTTTTAGTACCCCATAGGTAAGAAGCTCTGAGGTTGGAAGTTGCTGGGGGACATTGAATAAAATGATTTCGTGATTTTTCCACATAACAGTCAGGTTAGGACAAATAACCAGTAGTTGTGGTACCTCTCTATAATCGACGAGCAAGATCCGGTTACTCTGCTTTCTATCAACTAACATTAATTCGTCGGGTGTCATTTTGTAGAGAATAATAGATAAGTGCTTTTCTATCTCCTTTACATGTAGATAGGTATCGTTTGGGTCGATGCACAGAAAGTGTAAAGTGCGAGCGTATCTTGATTTTCTCATTGAAACGTCCTGTTTGAGTGGGATTAGATTCCACGTTGTCATGCAGGCTTTCGCTTCTCTAGCGCCTTGATAGTGACTTGCGTTGAATATCAATTATCAAAGTAAATGAGTGGTTTGTAAGTGGAGAAAAAAGCAACATCGCTCTGAATATCATGATTTGTTACGTTTTTATTCTTTGTGGTGGAGTGAGAATAGGAAGCGATTTATCACAGCAGAAAAGCATGCTATTCTTGTGCGCTAAAATTTTCTGAGACTATGAATTTAGACGGAGCAAATCATGGCTAGCCGTGGAGTTAACAAAGTTATATTAGTGGGTAACCTAGGTAATGACCCTGAAATTCGTTACATGCCAAATGGCGGTGCAGTAGCGAACATTACCATTGCAACGTCAGAGTCATGGCGTGACAAAGCAACTGGCGAACAGCGCGAAAAAACAGAATGGCACCGTGTTGCTCTGTTTGGCAAGCTGGCGGAAGTTGCTGGTGAGTACCTACGTAAAGGTTCCCAAGTTTACATTGAAGGTCAACTTCAAACGCGTAAATGGCAAGATCAAAGCGGTCAAGATCGCTACACAACAGAAGTCGTTGTTCAAGGCTTCAACGGTGTAATGCAAATGCTTGGCGGTCGTGCTCAAGGCGGTGCTCCTGCCCAAGGTGGTATGGGTAACAACCAACAGCAAGGTAGTTGGGGGCAACCACAGCAGCCACAACAACAGCAGCAACAATACAGTGCGCCAGCTCAACAGCAGCCGAAAGCACCTCAACAAGCTCCTCAGCAGGCTCAACCTCAATATAATGAGCCGCCGATGGATTTTGATGATGACATCCCATTTTGAGCACTGTTTTTAATATATTATAAAAGCAGTATTAAATTGGAAGAAGCCGCGTTCATCGCGGCTTTTTGTTACCTACAATTCTTAACGCTTTATTTACAACGTCAATTTATAGTATAAGTAGCAATACGGTATAATGTGAGTTGAAAAGGATTTCGTTATTCATGAGATATACCCCGACACTAAAATTGAGCACTCGATTGGTCGCATTTGTCACCGTGATAGTGATCAGTGCGATGTTCATCCTTTTTATTGGTGGCACACTCTCCTTTAAGCGTATAGGACAGGAATATTTAGATCATTATTTGGTTGGCATTGTTGACGTCGTAGATAAAGAGATGGAAGATCCAGATGCTGCGTATTCAATGCAACGTTGGATGCCGAAGATGTTGCAGGCAAGCAATATTGTTGAGATGAAACTCTCAAACAAAACCGGCATTGTGTATCGCTTCAAAGATACCTCTCCTCAGATTGATCCTAATCGACTTTATGAAAAAAGCTTTGTCCTTGAGCGCAATGAAGGTTATCGAATCGAGTTTAAGGCTCTTCCTCCTTATATAGGCTATAGCTATTCGCTTGAAGCCATGTGGTCAATTACTCTAGCGGTTGCTCTCATTATTTTCTGCTTAGCCCGTGGTGTTCGATGGCTCAAAGAGCAGTTGATGGGTTCAGAAATGCTAGAGGAGCGAGGAAGAATGCTTCTTGCTGGGCAAGTTGAAGCTCATGCTAAAGGGGATGAGCGGGAATGGCCCTATACGGCAAGTGAAGCGCTTGATGTGTTAATTGAAGAGCTACAAGATGCTCGTCAAGAAAGAAGCCGGTTTGATACCTTTATTCGTACCCATACCTTCTTAGATAAACTGACTGGTACAGCCAATCGCGTTCTATTTGATAACAAGCTCGAATCGGCATTGCATGAAAGTGGTGCTCGGGGCGGCGTTTTACTGATACGTATTGATGAATGGGATCAGGTTCGTGATGTGAACGACAAGCAAATCACTGACGGATTTATTATTGAAGTGGGCGAAGTATTGTCGAATATTGTTCAACGCTATCCCGATGTTATCTTTTCTCGTTATTACGATGCTGATTTTGCCGTATTTATTCCGCATCAAGGGGCTAAAGATATTGGTACTCTTGCCGCTCAGTGTTTAAGGCAGTTAGATAAACTAACCCCGCCAGAGCCTTTGGAATCGGATAACTGGTGCCATATTGGTGTGACCATGTACACGGAAGGTGAGCGCCATAGCCAGATCATGGATGAAACGGAAACAGCGCTAAAAAGTGCTCAGTTAGAACGCATCAATAACTGGAGCCGCTACCCTAAATCAAATAAAAATGAGCTTGATCGCGGCAGTGTTCGTTGGAGAACATTACTTGATAAAGCTTTGCTCCCAGAAAATTTAGTAATCTTTGCTCAGCGATGTTACCTTATGCCGGAATCTGGTCAAGCTAATGAATTACATAGAGAAATATTCACTAGAATTCAGGACCCTGAAAAAGGTTTATTGAAATCATCTCGGTTTATGCCGGCTGTCGAGCAAGTCGGTTATCAAGCGCAAATGGATCAATCGGTTTTGACGGTTTTGTTTAAGTCGCTGAAAGTATCAACACAGCCTGTCAATTATTCGGTGAACTTGAGTGTCACTCCGTTTGCAAATAAATCACATTTTAAATGGTTCAGAAGTGAGTTGTTACAGCTCTCTGCTCAGCATCGTTCTCAGCTTGCTTTTGAGTTTTCAGAAGGCCATCTAATTACTCACCTTGATTATATGCGACCAGTGGCGAAGATGTTACGAGGGTTAGGGTGTAAAGTGGTGGTTGGCCAAGCTGGGCGAACCATTGTTAGTACTCATTATATAAAGGATTTGAAGGTTGACTATATTAAGCTTCATCGAAGTTTGGTAAAGAAAATCGATCAAAGGCATGAAAACCAACTGTTTGTTCGAAGTCTGATTGGAGCATGCGGTGATTCTCCAACTGAAGTGATCGCGGTCGGAGTTGAGACAAAGCAAGAAAAGAATACCTTGATAGAGTTAGGCATTAACGGTTATCAAGGGAGATATTTCGACGAAGAACAACAAATCATTCCCTTGCCTACTCAAGGGAAGAAGACAGTGAAAGCTGAATCCGTTGTAAAAGTCGGTCGAAGAAATCGATGGCGTAAGAGTAATAGTTAAGCATGAATTTTAAAGCGATTTTAGACAAAATAAAGCCAACGAATAATAACGGTAGTTCTCAAATTGTCCTTTTGGGTAATGATACCGTTTATATTTCATCGACTGAGTCAAAACCTCAAGTCACCAGTTTCCCTGTGGTTAACGGTGACTGGGAAAGTGCGCTGAAAAAATTGTTGAGCAGTGAGTCGCTTACTAGTGATAGCCTTCAGCTAATTGTATGTGCGAACTACTACCAAACCTATCAAATTGATAAACCGGACATTCCACAGAGTGAATGGTCGGTTGCATTGCCTTTTCTATTGAAAGATCTGATCTCTGAAAGGGTGGCTGATATTACAGCGAGTGCGGTAGCGCTACCGACCTCGAATAAGCTACAAGTGTATGTTTTGCCTAAAAAACTATTGGACAAGCTTGTAAGCATTACTAATTCAGCACAAGTTGATCTTAAAGGTATTGCTCCCGAAGATGAAGTTTGGGGCTACAGTGCTGGTGAGCTCTCTAATTTCATTCTGTTACAACGCAGCCCCAACTCACATTTTAAGCTTGGTGCATTTGTTGAGAACACGGTTTGCTTCCAAAGAACAATCCGCAGTGTTGCCCCCCCCTTAACTGGTACCGCATCAAGTGCATTGCAGTTGGATGGTCTAGCTTTAGAACTCCAACGATCGATTGATTACCTGTCTTCTCAAATTAAAGGCACTCAACTTCATCAGTTAAAAATATGCTGTGATGATGAAGATGAAGCTGAATTACAGAGTGTGTTAAATAGCACATTGAGTTCGACCGTTTCTTTGCTTGTTGAAGGTGAACGCGAAAATTCAGAGAAATGGTTAGTTACGCTCGCGGCTGAAAAGAATATTTTTTACGTTAATCTCTACCCTGAGCACCTTAAGCCTAAAAAAGAGTATTTCACTCTAGTGAATGTGGTTATGGTTTGGGGGCTTGTGTGTACCTTGTTGCTTGGCAGTTATTGTGTAATGCAGTATCAAGCATCGAGTTTGGATGAAGAGCTAGCAGCTTTACAATATGATTTGAATCAGCTTAACCAAGAAGTTAACCAATTAAATAGTAAGTTGGTTCAACATAAACCGTCTCCAGTGAAAGTAGCTGCGGTTGCTCGTCTCACTAGTGAGATACAAGCGAATAAAGAGGCGTTGAAGGCGGTCGGTCAATACGATGAATCCCAGCAAGTCGGGTATTCTGGCGTCATGAACTCCTTCGCTCAATTAGGCCGAAATGACATCTCGCTTTCGCACATATACATGACTCACGATACCTTAGAGCTTAATGGTTTTGCCCGTGATGCAAGTGTAGTTCCAAATTGGGTTGGTCAATTTAAGAATGAACTTAATTTAGTCGGACGTACCTTTGAAAAGATAAAGATAGGTCGTAATGAGCAAGATGTGGTGACGTTTGAGTTAAGTACTCATAGGGAGGGTGAATAATGCAACTGTGGAATCAGCTTAGCGATAAGTTTCTTGCATTAAGCCTAAGAGAGAAATGGCTACTTTTCGTGTGTGGTCTAGTGGGCTTATCCATGCTTGTATTTACCTTATTGATTGAACCTGCATATCTTGATTTACAAGAAAAGAATGTGAAGTCGATGAGCCTTACGCAGTCAAATCAGAAACAACAAGGTGAATTACTTGTTCTACAAGCCAAGTTGAACAAAGACCCAGATAAAGAAATTGCTCTTGAGTTAAAAAAACTATTGGTTGAGAGCCAAGAGCTATCATTTGAGCTCGCTGAAATCGTTGATAGGTTGGTTACGCCTTCTCAAATGGCGCAGTTATTAGAGAGCGTTCTTAATGCAGGTAATGGACTGAAGCTTGAGTCTTTAGAATCGTTACAACCAGAAGCTATTTCGGACAATCAAGAGAACAGTGACAATTCAAAGTACTTTCTCCATCCTGTTAGAATGGAGTTGACGGGTAGCTACTTCGATATTTCAATTTATCTTCAAGCACTTGAGTCACTTCCTGTGAGCTATTATTGGCGCACGTTTGAGTATTCAGTAGAAGAATATCCCAAAGCTCGACTTGTGTTCGAGGTTTACACCCTAGGTACCAGACAGGAGTTTATCGGTGGTTAGAACTCTAGTGTTATCTTTGCTGTTTGGTAGTTCAGTGGTATGGGCAGAACAAGACCCAACTGCGCCATTAGGTTGGCTTTCGCCCCAACAGAAATCAGCATCAGCTAAAAAGGCGCCAGTTCAATATCGTTTACCGTCTCTAGAGAGCATTGTTTGCAAGGGCGATACACCTTGCTATGCGATTATGAATGGTCAGATTCTCGAACAAGGAGAAACGATCAGAGGGTACCGAGTTAAGAACATAGATCCAGAGTACGTCACTCTGCAGAGAAGCTCTAAGCAGTGGAAATTAGAGATGTTCTCTTTAGATGTTAAGAATAATTAAGGTTAGAGTGAAGACATGCGTAAACTTGTAGTAGCAATTCTAGTGTCATCTTTAGTCGGCTGTTCGATGGGGCATAGAGATCCTGTTGAGATAAAAGAGTCTTTAAACGAATCTATTAATGAAGCGAATAGCAAAGCACTTCATGACTTACCTTCGTCGGTACAAGATGACCTTATGCCTCAGCTAAGTTCGGACTCTATGTCTCCGAGTGTGGAAACCGTCAAGCGCTTTCGTATTCAAGCAAAAGGTGTTGAAGCGAGAACCTTTTTTGCAAGCCTAGTGAAAGGTACTGAGTACAGTGCCGCGATTCATCCAAGCGTTGCTGGAAAACTCACTCTAAATCTAACAGACGTGACGTTAGATGAAGTACTGGCTGTTGCTCAGGATATGTATGGTTACGATATTGAAAAGCGTGGCAAGGTCATTCAAATTTACCCTGCTGGCCTGCGTACAGTCACGATTCCAGTGGATTACTTGCAAGTAAAGCGTTCTGGTCGTTCTTTAACGACGATTACTACTGGAACAATTTCCACTTCAGACTCTAACTCGAACTCATCTAACTCGAATTCTAATTCGTCTAACTCGAATTCAAACTCATCGAACTCGAACTCTAATTCGTCTAGCTCCACATCTAACGGTGGTACGGAGATTGAAACGATATCTGAAAGTGATTTTTGGCCGCAGCTTGAAGCGGCAGTCGCTCACTTAATTGGTTCTGGTGATGGGCAAAGCGTTGTGGTTACGCCACAAGCGAGTGTGATTACGGTACGTGCTTACCCCGATGAAATCCGAGAGGTTCGTGAGTTCCTTGGTATTTCTCAGAAACGTTTGCAGCGCCAAGTTATCTTGGAAGCCAAAATCATGGAAGTGACACTTAGTGACGGCTATCAACAAGGCATTAACTGGACCAAGATGTTTTCGTCGAACGGTACTAACTACACGCTAGGTATGGGTTCTATCGTTAAAAATGCAGCCGGTACGATCATCCCAGGCAAACTACCAGGCATGGACCCAATCGGTACCGCTTTAGGTGGTCAATCTAACCTCGTTGTTTCTGGTGGTAGCTTTGAAGCAGTATTGAGTTTTATGGATACACAGGGTGACTTGAATGTGTTATCTAGCCCAAGAGTGACAGCAGCTAATAACCAGAAAGCGGTTATAAAAGTGGGTATAGATAAATATTTCGTGACGAATTTATCAAGTTCGGTCGGTAGTGGTGATAACGCGAATGTTGCCCCTGAAGTTGAGCTAACCCCGTTCTTCTCCGGTATTTCTTTGGATGTGACGCCGCAGATCGATGATAAAGGAAATGTGTTCCTGCATGTTCACCCCGCAGTGATTGAGGTGGAAGAGGAAGTGAAAGAGCTTAATCTTGGCTCAACAACAGGTGTTGTGACGCTGCCGTTGGCTAAAAGCTCTATTCGTGAGTCTGACTCCGTGATTCGAGCGCAAGATGGTGATGTGGTTGTTATTGGCGGATTGATGAAATCAAACACCAGTGACATGACTTCAAAAGTTCCATTTCTTGGTGATATCCCGGCACTCGGTCATTTGTTCCGTAATACCAGTCAACTCACTCAAAAAACTGAACTCGTTATTTTATTAAAGCCAACGGTTGTAGGTGTAAATACTTGGCAATCAGAAATGGAGCGTTCTCGAGATCTTTTACAAGAATGGTTCCCTGATGAATAGTAACCACTCACTTTATCAATGCAGATTGGTAGTGAATTACTAAGCTAGGTCGTCTTATGTATCAAGCTCATTTTGATTTTGAACAGTTACCATTTACGTTAACGCCGAATACCGATTTTTTTTATGGTTTAGCACCTCATTTTGAGGCAATTCAAACGGTCATTTCGGCGTTAGAAATGGGCGAGGGGGTAGTTAAGGTTACAGGAGAGGTCGGCACAGGCAAAACCATGGTGTGCCGAATGCTAGTCAATCATCTCAATGATTGTACTGCTTTAATCTACCTGCCTAACCCAGTGCTATCTGGTGCTGACTTACGACAAGCCGTGGCTAAAGAGCTGGGTTTGACTATTGATAATCCAGCAGCTTTAGTTGATAACATTCAACACAAGCTTATTGAATTGCACAACTCAGGTTTACGAGTGGTTGCGATTCTTGATGAGGCCCAGGCGTTGTCAGATGAAGCTCTAGAGACCTTAAGGTTGTTTGGTAACTTAGAAACTGAAGATAAAAAGCTGCTGCAAATTGTTCTATTAGGGCAGCCGGAATTGGATGCTCGATTAGAGGCTTATCATCTAAGGCAATTTCGTCAAAGAATCACATTTAGTTCGACACTGAGGCCACTGACTCTCGATGAAACGGTAGCTTACATTGATAACCGGATCACTAAATCTGGTGGCAAATATGCTCCCTTTAGCCTGAGCCATAAAAAAGCGATCTGGCGCTCTTCTTTGGGGATCCCAAGGTTGATTAACCAGTTGTGTCATAAAGCTTTGTTGCTTGCTTTTAGTGAAGATAAGCAAAATATAGAAAACCAACATCTCTTTGCTGCAATGCATGAAACATACGATGTGTGTAAACCTAAATTTAAAACGCCAATGCTGTGGGGTTGGAACTAATTATGAGCGTCATTAATAACGCCTTGTCTGAATTGGCAAAAAAAGAGTCAACAGCATCGATTGAAGCTGCGGTGGTACCTAAAGTAAAAACACGCTCTCCATTGGTTTGGGTGGTCGCAGGTTTTACCCTTAGCTTGGCCATGGGGGGCTGGGCTATATCACAAGGCCCAGCTGTCGATAACTCAATATCAACTCGAGATATACAAGTTTCCGTTATTGATACTTCAGAAGGCAATTCAGAGGGTAGTCCTGAAGCGGCCATTACTCAACCTGTATCCTCGCCGACTAAGAAGTTAGTGACGCTAGATTCAGCGAACCTTTCGGCTCACAACACGGCAATACTAAAAAGTACTCAATCTAAATCGGATTCAGTCATTGCTGTATCAACTCAGTCAGTTACAAAGCCTAAAGTAAACCCTGAATCTCAAGCTATACCTAAATCTCAAAGTATACCTAAAGAAAAAGTAGCAAAGCCAATGCTTGTTGCTAGCGTGGCTAAAAAAGATCCCACACCAGTATCGAATCAACCTGAAACGTCTGGCGATTTAGAAAGTAATGGAATGTTGATTGAGCAGGTAGAATTAACGCCTGAACAACTTTCTATTAATGCTCAAGGCCGAGCTCAGAAAGCTCTTGATGCCAATGACCTTTCTGGTGCGTTGAAAGGTTATAACGAAGCGCTTCGTTATGATCCAAGAAATGAAGATGTCCGTCAGAAACTAGCAATTCTCTATTTTGGTAAAGGTGATACTCGCAAAGCGTATGAGTTATTTCAGTCGGGCATCAAACTCAATATCAACAGTGAAAAACTGCGCCTAGGTTTATCGAAGCTACTTGTGAAAGCCAATCAAGCGGAAGCTGCTTTGAGCCCATTAATACACTTACCACCTAGTCCAACTCAAGACTACTTAGCAATGCGCGCTGCATTAAGTCAAAAGTCTCAGCAAGAAGATATTGCGCTAGAGAGCTACCAAAAATTGACTGAGGTCGATTCAGATAATGCTCGCTGGTGGTTAGGTTTAGCGATTCAGCAAGAACGTCAGCTTGATTTCATGGCTGCAAAGCAATCATACCAAGGAGCATTGGTTAGAGTTGGGATCTCATCTCAGTCGCAAGGCTTTGTACGTGATCGTTTAAAAATAATCAATGCTTTAGAGGAGAGTAGCGATGCAAATTAGATTAAGAAAAAGGCTCGGTGATTTGCTCGTAGAAGAGGGCATCATTACTGAAGATCAAGTTGAACAAGCTCTGGCCGCTCAAAAAAGGACAGGCCGTAAGCTTGGTGATGCACTGATCGAGCTTGGCTTTTTATCAGAGCAGCAAATGCTCAGTTTCTTGTCGCAACAGCTTGCTATTCCTCTTATTGATATTAGCCGAGCTAATGTTGACGTCGAAGCTGTGCAGCTTTTACCTGAGGTTCATGCTCGCCGTCTTCGTGCTTTGGTCATTGGGCGTCAAGGTGACACATTACGTGTTGCAATGAGTGATCCTGCCGATCTGTTTGCCCAAGAATCTTTGCTTAGCCAACTAGGCGACTACGCACTCGAATTTGTCGTCGCACAAGAGAGACAATTAGTTGATGGTTTCGATCGTTATTACCGAAGAACCAAAGAGATTGCCTCATTTGCTGAGCAGCTTCATGCTGAGCATAAAGTTAATGAAGCCTTTGATTTTGATATCGCTGAAGAAGACAGCGACGAAGTTACGGTCGTTAAGCTAGTAAACTCGCTGTTTGAAGATGCTATTCAAGTTGGTGCGTCTGATATTCATATTGAACCAGATTCAAACGTATTACGTTTACGTCAACGTATTGATGGTGTTCTGCATGAAACGTTGTTGAATGAAGTGAATATTGCTTCTGCACTGGTTTTGCGTTTGAAGCTGATGGCTAACCTCGACATTTCAGAGAAACGACTGCCTCAAGATGGTCGCTTTAATATTCGCGTTAAAGGTCAATCGGTCGATATTCGTATGTCGACTATGCCAGTACAGCACGGTGAGTCAGTGGTTATGCGTTTGCTTAATCAATCGGCTGGCCTACGTAAATTGGAGTTGTCAGGCATTCCGAGTGATTTGCTCGTTCGTCTTCGTCATCAATTACGCCGCCCACATGGCATGATCCTCGTTACCGGGCCTACGGGCTCAGGTAAAACAACCACTCTATACGGTGCGTTAAGTGAATTAAACGAACCGGGTAAAAAGATCATTACCGCTGAAGACCCTGTAGAATACCGTCTTCCTCGTGTGAATCAGGTTCAGGTAAACCCTAAGATTAACCTCAACTTCTCAACGATTTTGAGAACTTTCCTACGTCAGGACCCGGATATCATTCTTATTGGTGAGATGCGAGATCATGAAACCGTTGAAATTGGTTTGAGAGCGGCACTTACCGGTCACTTAGTGTTAAGTACACTGCATACCAACGATGCAGTAGACAGTGCGCTGCGTATGATGGACATGGGGGCTCCGGGTTATCTGGTAGCCAGTGCTGTTCGAGCCGTGGTCGCACAGCGGTTAGTTCGTAAGGTATGTACTGATTGCAAGGTTGATGATGAGCTGGATGAAGCGCGTAAGCAATGGTTGAGTGTTCGTTTCCCAAACCAGCTAGGTACGCCATTTGTGAAAGGGCGTGGTTGTCAAAATTGTAATTTGACCGGCTACAGTGGTCGTGTTGGTGTGTTTGAAATGTTGGAGCTCGATCAGCCTATGATGGATGCGCTTAGAGCCAATGATGCCGTTGGTTTTGCTCAAACGGCAAGACAGTCTGAAAACTACAAACCGCTGTTAGCTTCTGCGATGGAATTGGCCATGCAGGGTGTTGTGAGCTTTGATGAGGTAATGAACCTTGGCGAAGGCGATGCTTCTGGTGCCACTGATCCAATTTATCTGTAGGGGTAGAGTGATATGCCAACTTATCGTTATGTAGGTCGCAGTTCTGATGGCAGTCAAGTGACAGGCCAGTTGGATGCGAATAACGAAGATCTTGCTGCTGACAGCTTGATGAGTAAAGGGATCATTCCAACTTCGATTAAACTTGGAAAAAGTGGCGGTTCAATCCTGGATATGGATGTATCCAGCCTGTTTTCTCCGAATGTGCCTTTAGAGGTGTTGGTTCTGTTTTGCCGACAGTTGTATAGTTTAACTAAGGCGGGCGTTCCGCTATTAAGATCGATGAAAGGGTTAACTCAACATTGTGAAAATAAGCAACTGAAAGTAGCACTTGAAGAAGTGGTCGCTGAACTTACAAATGGTCGTGGATTAGCAGCATCGATGCAAATGCACCCTAAGGTATTTAGTTCATTGTTTGTATCGATGATCAGTGTTGGTGAAAATACCGGTCGTTTAGACCAGGCATTGTTACAACTGGCTGGATACTACGAACAAGAGGTTGAAACTCGAAAGCGAATCAAAACGGCAATGCGTTACCCAACGTTCGTGATTACTTTTATTACAATCGCTATGTTTGTCTTGAATATATTCGTGATTCCTCAGTTTTCGAGTATGTTCGCGCGTTTTGGGGTCGATTTACCACTTCCAACTCGTATTTTAATGGGGATGTCTGAGTTCTTTGTTAATTACTGGGGGTTAATGCTTGGATTAATCTTTGGTCTTGTTTTTGCTTTTAAAGCATGGGTTAAGACAGATAAAGGGTGGGAAAAGTGGGATCGGCTGCGCTTAAAAATGCCAGTGATTGGTGGGGTGGTCAATCGAGCTCTATTGTCGCGCTTCTCACGTACTTTTGCTTTGATGCTAAAAGCAGGTGTACCGCTTAACCAATCGTTATCGCTATCGGCTGAAGCTTTGGACAATCGTTTTTTAGAACTTCGTGTTCAAGGTATGAAATCGGCAATAGAAGCGGGAAGTACCGTTTCTTCTACCGCGATTAACAGCGAAATTTTCACACCACTCGTGATACAAATGATTTCTGTGGGTGAAGAAACGGGTCGTATTGATGAGTTGCTGCTTGAAGTTGCGGATTTTTACGACCGAGAGGTTGATTACGATCTAAAAACGTTAACCGCTAGAATTGAACCTATTCTGTTGACGATCGTTGCGGGAATGGTGCTGGTTTTAGCTCTGGGTATTTTCTTGCCAATGTGGGGAATGCTGGATGCAATCAAAGGTTAGGGGATGCTGAATAACCTACAGCGCTCACGTTTTGTTATTTGGGTTGCGGTTATTCTTTTTCTCGTTATGGGATTGCTTTCTGTATGGAAAACAGTAGAAGAAGAAGCAACGAACACGGCATTAATCGTTGCGAGCAAGCGAATTCTTGAGCAAGCGAATTTGTTCAAACAGCAGTATTTGTTATCTGGTGTGGAGCAAAAAAATGATTCGAAACAGGCAAAGATTTACAGCAGAACGGGATGGGTTATGCCAATTCAAGACTCGGCTCGAAATTGCGGTTATTGGTTGGAGCAATTATATCCTAAGGGGCGTATTTTAGGTCTAAGTACTCCAAGTATTGAAGACAAAAGTGATAATATACACTTTCATTGCCGTTATCATTATAGTGATAAGTATCAGATAGATATCTTACTTAAAAAAGAAAGATTTAGTGTCAAAGTCAATATATTGGCCTTGTGAACGTATTGACGCTGTTTTTATGGTTTTATGCATGGTCAAATGTATAATGCGCATTAGCAATTAGATGAGTAGGTAGAAAGTGCTTAAAAATCAAAAGGGTTTCTCCCTAGTCGAGTTAGTCATAGTGATTGTTGTTGTGGGTTTATTAGCTGTTGCAGCTTTACCCCGTTTCTTGGATGTGACAGACGAAGCCAAGAAAGCCAGTATTGAAGGTGTCGCGGGTGGTTTTGCGACAGGAGTACTTTCAGCAAGAGCGCAATGGGAAGCAGAAGCTCGTCCATCAGAAAGAATTGGTGTTGAAACATACAATACTGTAAATTACGATGGTGTTGATTTTTGGCTAACCAGATCAACAAGTAGCAATGGAAGCACTAATTTTAGAGACGGCTACCCATGGTCTATAAACACAAATTCAGCTTCAGCTCCGTCTAATGATGTGACTGATGCTTCGTGTGTTGAGCTAATGGAAAATCTACTTCAGAATCCTCCTAAGGTTGGAACATTAACCAATGTGGCTAATGGTTCGAATTACAAATATTCAGCGCAAGCGGATAATAGCAATGACTACTGCACTTACATTCAATTGGAAGGCGGTACTCAGCATCAATTCGTTTACGAGATTAGAACTGGTCGTGTGACCGTAACACTGCAGTAAACCTGCGTTTAAATATACATAGAGAGAAAAGACTATGAAAAAACAAAGCGGTTTCACCCTAATAGAACTAGTGGTGGTAATTGTTATTCTAGGTATTCTTGCAGTTACTGCAGCACCTCGTTTTCTTAATCTACAAGGTGATGCTCGCACGTCGTCACTGCAAGGCCTGCGTGGCGCAATGGCTGGCGCGACAGGTATTGTTTATGGCGGCTCAGCAGTTGATGGAGAAGAAGCTTTAGGAAAAACACAAGCTGATGGTCAAAATAATACGCCACCACAATCGAATGGTGTTACGACTCATTTGGGCTTCCCTACTGCTAATACCGCTGGCATTGAAGCTGCTGTGACTGGTTTAACTGGTACAGATTGGGTTGCTGTAACTGTGAATCCAACAGGCGTTACTCCCGCTTATATTGCATACTCATTTTCGGGAACAAACCCACTGGCAGTAAGCAATGGTTTTGTATACGATGCAACTACACCTGCGAATAACAATGGCTGTTTTGTCATTTATGTTGAAGCTGCCAATGCCACAACACCAGCATTTGTTGATGTTGTCACTACTGGTGCGAATGGCTGTTAATAGTATTATTCGTATTATCAAGGCCAGCATTGCTGGCCTTTTTTCTGTCTGAAATTCAGGTAAGCAACAAAGACAACCTCCCTTCCCTGAGTTACACTTAATCTTTAAATTATCAAATATTTAGCGGATTGGATTTCGGTGAATCAATTCAATAGAACATACAGGAAAAATGGTCTTCAGCAACTAGGCTTCACTTTGGTTGAGCTAATCACTGTGATCTTGTTGATCGCGATTGTCTCTGCCTACGCTGCTAGCCGTCTTTCCGGAAGGGACAGTTTTTCTGCCTTTGCAGCTCAAGAGCAAGTGGTTTCTGTTATTCGTCAAGTTCAAATCAATCGTATGCAATCCAATGTGGACCTTGGGGCCGTCGTTGGGGATAGCAATTTTATTCTCGCTATCGTTGGCAATTGCGTCGGATCCGAAGTTAGCTGTACCGCGCAAAACCAAGCGCGTAGTGATTGGGTTATGCTCAATGGGGTTACCTTAACGGCGGCATCTAATACCACTCCAACCATTCCCCTATCTCTAGTTAACTTTGATTTATTAGGCAACCCTACAACAGGTGAAACACCTGCAGGCGCTGTCGTTAACGTTGCAGCAGGTGTGATGATTACGATTGCTTCAAATGTGAATACCTGCCGTGTAGAAATTAACGCGCAAGGTTATGTCGAAAATGGGGGGTGCTCATGAATAGCATTCATATACCACCTGAAAAAGAACGCGGTTTCACACTTATTGAAAGTGTGATCGTGATTGTGGTTATGGGGCTCGCCATGATGACCATCATTAACTTTTTAGTACCTCAGATTGAGCGCTCTGGCGACCCTCACTATCAAACTCGTTCAGCCGCGTTAGGGCAAAGTGTGATGTCGATAATTCTTGCTCGAGAGTTCGATGAGAATAGTGACTTTGGTGGCGGGGAATTTAGATGCGGTGAGGGGGCGTCTGGTGTGAATTGCACTGCTGAGGCTAACTTTGGCCCAGAAGAGGCTGACATTGCTCTATACAATGATGTCGATGACTATGATGGGTGTTGGGAACCCGGTACAACTAACGGGTGTCGAGACCTTAATCTATTACTGGATGAAAATGGCGCAACAACCTACAGAAACTACCGCCTAGATGTTGATGTGACGTACCAAATGGTCGATCAACTGAAAAGAATCAACCTAACGATCTCGGCCTCAAATTATCCTCCTATCGTGCTGGATGCCTATCGAGGGAATTACTAATGAGAAGGCAAGGTTTCACTCTTATTGAAATGATTATCACCATGATTGTTGGTAGCATTTTAGTTGTAGGCATTGCTGGGTTTGTTGAATTGGGTGCGCGTGGCTATGCGGACACCGTAGATAGGCAGCGTTTACAAACTCAAGCCAAGTTTGTCTTGGAAAAAATCACTCGTGAAGTGCGTCATGCTGTACCGAATATGTTCAATCAGAATGCTGTCGTCCCGGGAGCTCGCTGTGTTTCATTTTTCCCTATCGTTACCTCTGGGATTTATGCGGTGTCGGGCGATGATATTCAATTTGTTACGGCTGATAATACACTGACGACAGCTGCGCTAACCCCATTATCTTTAGTGATAAACCCTACAGAGGCGGCGCCGACCAATAATATTTTCCCCTTAGCTACTGTAACTGCAACCAATAATACTTTCTTGCTTGCTAATGAGTCTGTAAACCTTGTGGGTAATTCGGTTTCAAATCGACACTATATTTACAATCCTAATGGCCGCGTCAACTATTGCATTGTGAATGGCCGAGTATGGAGAAGTGAAGGCAATGGGGCGCTAATCCCAATTTCGGATACGGGAGTGACTGGGACTTTAGACTATCAACCCGCAAATGTTCAGCGTAATGGTGTCGTCCATCTTGAGTTTGAATTTAGAAACCAAGTCGGGGATGAACTGACTAACTTCCAGCAAGACATACAGGTGATCAATGTTCCTTAAAAAAAGACAAATCGGAAGCCTGTATATTGTCGTCATCTTTGTCTTGGTGGTGATGGGGTTTCTTGCTACAACCTTAAGCCGCATAGAGTGGTCCAATAATGACGCACATACAAAAGATGTGATTGGTATTCAAGCCCATCTTTTAGCTCATTCGGCAATAGAGCAAGTTTTAGTGCAAATATATCCTCCTAGAGCCAATATAACGGTTCCATTTGATGTGGCTTCAGCGTGTACAAACTTGGACGGATCCACTATGAACTTCGCAACGACAATTACATGTGCAGATGTTCAAATAACATGCTCATCAACAGGTGGTCCACTTGTCGATAATTCTCAGTTATATACAGTAAGAGCGGTCGCAATGTGCGGAACGGGTGTAAATGTAATGCAGCGTAGTCAAGATGTTTGGGTGAAGGAGTAACAGGAATGCGCCTATTTAGTAGAATTAGTGTCGTACTTTTTATTCTTTGCAGTGTACTTTTTCAAACCAAGGCATTGGCGAATCAGTGTTTAACGAAAGGGGCATGGGTAGATGCTCGAAATGGTTTTTGTTTCACTTTTCAAATTGATTCTGATGGAAAAAATCGTGCTCGTTTGGAAGGAGCTTACTATTTCCCAATTTGGACCGATGATACTGTTTATCAAGGTTATAGCTCTAATGTTTATGAAAGAGACTATGTATCAGAAAGAAAACAAAGAACTTTCCAAGTTAAATTTACACGAACTTCAAATTATAATGCTAGGCATATTAAAGGCATAATTACCTACTCTGTTGATGGAGTAGTAAAAGGTTCTCCTTTTGCGATCAATTTGTCTCAAAAAACAGGTGTTGATAAATTTTACCCATATTTGAGATTGAACTTAAAAGGAACACAATTTTACGATAGCGATAAATATTGTATTAGTAGTGGTAGCTGTGGAGCATTACCTGTTCCGCCAGTGACGAAATTTGATGACGCTCGCTATGAATTTGGGCGTTTAGATTCCGCCGGCTGTAAGTCGAGCGACTGTGCTATCACCTTCAGTAAAACCTATAGAACCACTCCATTGGTGTTTCTGATGCCAACGATCGATCCTATCAACCCCGATAACGATGCTCCTGCAACGCTTTCAATTAAAAGCATCAATTCAACGCAAGCGACATTCCATCAAGACGTGGCACCTCAAGACTGGAGTTACAATCTGGCTTCTAAACCAATGTCTTCGATTAGCTACCTTGTTGTTGAGCCCGGAACCATAACATTTAGTGATGGACATAAGGCAATTGCGGGATATATAGAGACTAAAGCGTATCAAGCTCATGGAAAAAAAAGTAACCCTAAATGGGAATCTGCTTCTTATTCAAAATTTAGCTCACACCGAATACAGGATGATGATCCCGTTGTATTTACACAGGTTAATAGTTCAACAAGCCGATGGTTAACGGCAGGCGTAGACGGTGCGGGAAGAACGAGTGCTAAATTCTTTTTAGAGTTAACACGTGTGAATACAAACAATCCGCCTTCTCAAACAGAAAAAATAGCATTTTTAATTTCAGATGAGCACGATGGTACGTCAAACGGCATTAAGTATGAGTTTGGTCGAATTTCTCTTGATGATGACAGTGGCTCCTCAACACCGCTCCTTAAATCTTGTAATGATATGCATGACCTTGAAAATGAATATCAGTCATTGCCGGGAATTATCGCGAGTAAGCTCACTCGAATAGGAGGGCAAGGTGGTTGGTTAAGGCTTTGTAGCGTGAAACGTGATGGAGATTATGGCTATCAAGTAGGGCTTGTGGTTGATGAGGACCTTTCTTTGAATGGTTCCAAGGGGTGGAGATCTCATACAGACGAAGAGATCGGATATTTTGCTTTCCAAGTGAGCAAGCTCCCTAAGTTTACGAAAAACTACTGTTCGGCTTTTCCTTCCGCCGTTCAAGGTTGGAAGAACTCGTCTGGTAGTAGTATTGAGATGTGGAACCAATCTAAAATAACTAATGCATTATTGGAAGGTGGTCAAAGAAAAGTTGGATTTGGGACTGCTCAATTTGGTAATGCAGTGAAATGTGATGGGATATCGTGCACTAACGACCCCTCTAAGCAAATCGTCCAATCTAAATTGGATGACTTCTTGATAACAAATTCAGGTAGTGATATTTGGAATACAACAAAAACGTTAATGCCTTTATCTCAAAAGAGCTTATCAATTGGTCAGTCAACCGTGACACTGACGGCTGGCGATTACTATTTTAACTCTTTGAATATTAACTCCCACTCTTCTTTGAATATTCAAGGGAAAGTGATTATCCATACTCGGTACTTAAATTTATCGAATAATTCCAGAATTAATAATTCAGGAAATGCCGATAACCTTGTCATCGTTGGTTATGACCCGACTAAAGGTTCATCTGGGCAAGCATGTCCAGCGTATGGTTGTAAAATAGATTTATCGAGTCAATCACAAGTAAAAGCTCTGATTTACAGCGAGGGGGAGGTCCGTTTATCTAACGGATCACACGTGTACGGTGCAGTTACTACTCGTGATCTTCATATGAGTGGTTCATCTCAAATTACTGGGGAAAGCCAGTGTTTTTCTGAGCCAGAGTTGGTTATTACTCCTGGCTCTAGCTCAGGGCTAGCCTGCGCAGGAATTCCTATTACCTTCAAACTGGTCGATAAAATAACCAAGCAACCTGTTAATAATTATACGGGAACTCTTGATGTGACAATTCCAAATAATAGTTCGAGGGATGCGTGTTGGTTAAATTCAGATGGAACCTGTTCTGCATCCTTGAGTCACGATTTCGTAGCAGGGCAGACAGCTACTTACACCAAGTCACTGTCAAGTATTGGCCTATCTCCGGTTTCAATCTCTGCTTCTATTCGGGGGCAAAGTAACATCAGTGCAACCGGTGGACCGTATCAGTTTGTGCCTTACGGATTTAAAATTGAAGATAAACAAAGGGTTGATGGAGGTAAGGGGCAGGTTGCTTTCCGAACATTTGAGACCGAAGTTACTGCAGTAGCATCAGGGGCTTCTAACCCAAGGGCATGTCAGAAAATATCGGATTATGATGGAACTAAATCACTTTATGCTTCCTATGAGCAGATAACTCAAGGCAATAGTGGTTGGAATAATGAGCTATTTCTCAATTCGTATAGCATTAAGATCGGCAGTTCACCTTTAAATGGAACTAAAGTGAACAATATTGTTTTTCAGAATGGTGTTGCAAAACTGACTTCTCAATACTGGTCGGCTGGTCATATAAAACTTCATTTGGCAGATGCTGACTGGCAACCCACGAATCAATCTATACCCAATTGGAAAGGCTTACAGAGTTCTACTGATGTGTATGTTAGGCCATTTGCTTTGGTGAGTTGCCAAGATAACTCCGGTGTACCAAATGCCCCATTCCCTTCCGGTAGCTCAACAGGAGGAGCTTCATTTATCGCCGCAGGTAATACTGCTTACTTAGCGGTTAGTGCGATAGCTTGGGAGCCTAGTGCTGATCGTAATAATGACGGTCTCATTGACAGTTCATTTTCGGGGGATTTATGTAGGGCTCTTTCAGTATCTGGCTTTGATGATGAAGTTGTGTATGTCAATTATGCTCTTGAAAGCCCGAGTAATGGCCATAATGGCGTATTAAGCGTTGGTAATAAAAACAGTGGTGATGAATTGTCACCGCAACCTATCCCTGCTGATATGTGGTTGAATGGCTACGCGTATAAGAGCTTAGCTTGGTCTGAAGTAGGTAGCATTAAACTATGGGCAGACAAACCGGACTACCTGAATGGGATGACGGTGCCAGGTTATAAAACAACCGCTGGTCGTTTTTATCCTAAATATTTTCAAGTGGTGAACAATGCGGTGTGGGATTACCCGGGAAATCAATCATATGCATACATGAATCAGCCTTTTGACGGCGTTACATTTGATGTGGAAGCACTGAGTCTACAACTCACTGCGGTGAAGAACTATGGATATTTTAATCCAACAATTACCGCTAACTTTGCTTTGTATGAGGCTAACCCTGTTTTTGTCAGTCGTTTTCATTCTGGGACTCCGAGTAAGTCGTGGGCTTCCGCCTCGGATAAGAGTATTGGCACATTTACGCTACATGAGAATTCGCCTTCTACTAACTGTGCTAGCGAGTTGTGTTGGGCTAAAGCAGCACCTGCTGATGGCTATGAGGATGGACCATTCAATACCGCGGTAAGTGCAACCTCGACGATTTCAATTGATGCTGTGGGGAACAACGTCGATCCTATTAGCTATCACTATAATGGTACTCCTCGATTACTAACGGTTCAGCCTACTATTCGCTTTGGTCGTGCGGTCATGGATAGTGTTGGTAGTGTCGCTGGAGGTGGTATGAATATTCCGCTTCGTATTGAGCATTGGGATGGAACAAGTTTTGTCACTCATGAAGGTGATAACTCGACTAATTTAGCCGGTATAAATACGGAAGGTGACAACCGAGATATTTGGGTTGAAACGGGAGCTACGGCCGCTGATGTAAATTTTTCAGGGGGTGGTGGTGTTGTTAATGGTATATCTAATTCAATACAGGTGGCTCAGTCAAATCCGATCCGACAGCAAACTCAACTTTGGTTAGAGCTGAATCGTGGTGGAAATGTTGCTCCTTGGCTTCGTTATCGTTGGCAAGATGCGAATCGAGTTGAAGTTGACGGTGAAGAAGATCCATCAACAGTAGTCACCTTTGGTATCCATCGCGGGAACGATCGTGTGATCTACCGAGGTGAAAGTGGCTTAATAGGTCAGCAATAATATGATTTTTTGGCTGTTAAGTTAGGAATCTGTAAGAAATTGTGGGTTTCAGTCCATGTTTATACTTCAATGCCTTGCCGTGACAGCAAGGCATTGGTACATTTAGTGCAATTTTTGTCTTCTAATTCTTGCAGGATGAGCGAAGAATATGTTTAAAAAGCTTCGTGGCATGTTTTCAAACGACCTATCGATTGATTTAGGTACTGCCAATACCCTTATATATGTAAAAGGCCAAGGCATTGTTCTTGATGAGCCTTCAGTTGTAGCTATCCGCCAAGATCGTGCGGGTTCTGCAAAGAGTGTCGCTGCGGTTGGTCACGCTGCTAAGCAAATGCTTGGTCGTACGCCTGGTAATATCTCAGCAATCCGTCCAATGAAAGACGGCGTAATTGCTGACTTTTACGTAACGGAAAAAATGCTTCAGCACTTCATTAAGCAAGTGCATGATAATAGTGTTCTTAAACCAAGCCCTCGCGTATTGGTTTGTGTTCCTTGTGGTTCAACGCAAGTTGAGCGCCGTGCAATCCGTGAATCAGCACTGGGTGCTGGTGCTCGTGAAGTTTACCTAATCGATGAGCCTATGGCTGCTGCGATTGGTGCCGGCCTACGTGTATCTGAGCCAACAGGTTCAATGGTTGTTGATATCGGTGGTGGTACGACGGAAGTTGCCGTTATCTCACTAAACGGTGTGGTTTACTCGTCTTCTGTACGTATCGGTGGTGACCGTTTTGATGAAGCTATCATCAACTACGTTCGTCGTAACTACGGCAGCTTGATCGGTGAAGCAACAGCCGAAAAGATCAAACACGAAATCGGTTCTGCTTACCCAGGCGATGAAGTCGATGAGATTGAAGTACGTGGTCGTAACCTTGCTGAAGGTGTTCCTCGTAGCTTTAGCCTAAACTCAAACGAAATCCTTGAAGCGCTTCAAGAACCTTTATCTGGCATCGTATCTGCAGTCATGGTTGCACTTGAACAGTGTCCACCAGAGCTTGCCTCTGATATCTCAGAAAACGGTATGGTACTGACAGGTGGTGGTGCACTGCTTAAAGACCTTGATCGCCTGCTAACTGAAGAGACGGGTATCCCTGTTGTTGTGGCGGAAGAGCCATTAACGTGTGTTGCTCTAGGCGGTGGTAAAGCTCTAGAGATGATCGACATGCACGGCGGTGATCTTTTCAGCGAAGAATAGTATCTAGTGTTAGGCTCTTTTCTTGTCTAGTTTTATGTAAAGAGCCTAAGACCTTGTCTATAGGATCAAATGTCGCTCTAGGACCAAATATAGAATGAAGCCAATTTTTGGTAGAGGTCCCTCTCTACAATTGCGCCTGTTTTTTGCTGTAACATTATCAGCCAGCCTTATGCTGGCTGATAGTCGTTTAGATGCATTCTCAAATGTCCGCTATCTATTAAACAGCATGGTTGCGCCAATTCAGTATGCCGCTAATTTGCCTCGCACCATGTTTGATGGCGTATACGACCGTTTTAGTACTCGCAAAGGGCTAATTGAATCCAACCATAATATTAAACGAGAAGTCTTGCGATTGAAGAGCGAGTTGATTCTGCTTGAGCAATATCAAGAAGAAAACAAGCGCCTTCGTAAGCTGTTAGGCTCTCCGTTTATCCGTGATGAGAAGAAGGTCGTCACAGAGGTTATGGCGGTGGATACTTCACCATATCGACATCAAGTGGTGATCGATAAAGGTCAGATTGATGGGGTGTATGAAGGTCAGCCTGTGATTAACGAAAAAGGCATTGTTGGCCAAGTCACTTTCGTTGCTGCTCATAATAGTCGTGTTTTACTACTGACAGATGCAAATAACGCAATTCCTGTTCAGGTTATTCGTAACGATATACGTGTTATTGCTTCTGGTAATGGCATGATTGATGAGATCCAGTTAGAGCACATTCCAACCAGTACTGACATACAAGAAGAAGATCTGCTGGTGACATCTGGACTTGGTGGTGTATATCCAGAGGGTTACCCAGTCGCTTATGTGACTGCTGTTGATTATGATCCAAAGCGTGAGTTCGCCGTTATTAAAGCAGAACCTGTAGTTGAGTTTGATAAGCTCAGATACTTGTTGCTTGTGTGGCCTGATGAAAATAAACAGATGCAAGCAGAACAATCCAGTATCGAACAAGCATTGTTAGAAGGTGAAAATGGCCAATAGCGTTTTAAGAAGCAAAGTCGTAATTGGCTGCTCATTTTTGATAGCACTTATTCTACAAACGATCCCTTGGCCGGGTAGTTTAGACCTATTCAGGCCATCTTGGTTATTACTGGTTACCTGCTATTGGGTTTTAGCGTTACCTTACAGAGTTAACGTTGGTAGTGCTCTAGTGCTGGGCTTATTGTGGGACCTTTTGATCGGTTCGACGCTCGGTATTAGAGGCATGATGCTGGCAATAGTAATGTACATTATTGCAATGAACTTCCTCGTGATTCGAAATATGGCGCTATGGCAGCAAGCGATAATCATTGCAGCCTTAACAGTGTTGTTTGAAGTGCTGATATTCTTTGGTGAATATTTGATCCAAGATGTCGTTTTCAATCCGTTATCGCTATGGAGCGCATTGATAAACTGTATACTTTGGCCTTGGATGTTTTTATTAATGAGACGTGTACGTCGCCATTGGCATGTAAGGTAGAGTGACGATGGAAAAGAAACATTTAGTTTTGGCATCCGGCTCTCCACGCCGCAAAGAATTGTTATCTCAACTCGGTTATGAGTTTTCTGTCCTTGTAACTGATGTCGAAGAATGTAAACACGCTCAAGAAACCGCCGAAGAGTACGTTAAGCGACTATCTTTAGATAAAGCCTTAGCTGCGTTGTCTTTATTGAAAGGTAACCCTTCTGAAAAACAGCATGTTGCTTCTGGTTCTGATACTGTAGTTGCTAGTTCTCTTGATTCTGAAACAGTGGTTCTGGGCTCTGACACAGTCGTCGTAAGCCAAGGGCAAGTGCTCGAGAAGCCAATAGACCTTGCTGACTCTAAGCGTATGCTTACTCAGTTAGCGAATGATCGTCACCAAGTGATGACGGCAGTTTCTGTTGTATCGGAAGAAAAACAAAAGACAGAAATCATTATTACCGACGTATGGTTTAAACCCCTCAGTGAAAAAGAAATAGAACAATACTGGCAAACAGGGGAGCCATGCGATAAAGCTGGTAGCTATGGGATCCAAGGTTTGGGCGGACGCTTTGTTACCCGAATCGAAGGTAGTTATTACGCCGTTGTCGGCTTACCTTTATTTGAAACGGACCAGCTACTGCAAGAATTCTTATAATTACTAATCTGAGGTGCACCATGAGTGCTGAATTGTTGCTGAACGTGACCCCGAGTGAGACTCGTGTGGCCATGATTGAAGGGGGAGCTCTTCAAGAGATCCATGTCGAACGAGATGCTCGACGCGGGATCGTAGGAAATATCTACAAAGGACGTGTAAGCCGTGTTTTGCCTGGAATGCAGGCGGCATTTGTGGATATTGGCCTTGATAAAGCAGCTTTTTTGCACGCCTCTGATATTGTCCCCCACACTGAATGTGTTGCTGAGAATGAAAAGAAGCAATTTCAGGTTCGTGATATTTCAGAGCTTGTTCGCCAAGGGCAAGATATTGTCGTTCAAGTGGTCAAAGATCCTCTTGGTACCAAAGGTGCCCGTCTAACCACAGACATTACTTTGCCATCTCGTTATCTGGTATTCATGCCGGGCGCAAGCCACGTTGGTGTTTCTCAGAGAATTGATAGTGAGTCAGAACGCAACCGCCTAAAAAAAGTCGTGTCTCGTTACTGTGACGAGCACGGTGGCTTTATCATCCGCACGGCAGCAGAAGGCGCAGATTCAAATGAGTTGGCGCAAGATGCCGCATTCTTGAAGCGATTATGGCTAAAGGTGTTAGAACGTCGTGGTAAGCACAAAGCTCGTACTCGCTTGTATGGTGAGTTGTGCTTAAGCCAACGTATCTTACGTGATTTTGTCGGTACTGAGCTGAGCAAGATTCAGGTCGATTCTCGTCTAGAATATGAAAATCTAAAAGAGTTTACTTCTGAATACGTGCCTGAGCTAACAGACAAGCTTGAGTTGTATGAAGGTGATAAGCCTATCTTTGATATGTACGATACCGAGAACGAAATTCAACGTTCATTGGATCGCAAAGTCGAATTGAAGTCTGGTGGGTATCTGATTATCGACCAAACAGAAGCGATGACAACCGTCGACATCAATACTGGTGCCTTTGTTGGTCGTCGTAATCTAGAAGAGACGATTTTCAATACTAACGTCGAAGCGACACAAGCTATTGCTCGTCAACTTCGCCTTCGTAACTTAGGCGGCATCATCATTATCGATTTTATTGATATGCTGTCTGAAGAACACCGTAAGCGAGTACTAACTTCTTTAGAAGCTGCATTAGACAAAGACCGTGTGAAAACCAACATTAATGGCTTCACACAGCTTGGTTTGGTTGAGATGACTCGTAAACGTACTCGTGAAAGTATTGAGCATATTCTGTGTTCTAGCTGCCCTGCTTGTGAAGGTCGCGGTAGCGTGAAGACAGTTGAAACCGTTTGTTATGAAATTCTTCGAGAGATCACACGAGTGAATCGCGCGTATGACGCCGATAAGTTTGTTGTTTATGCGGCGGCTGCCGTTGCCGAGGCGTTAGAAGGCGAGGAATCTCACGCGCTTGCTGAGCTTGAAGTGTTTATTGGTAAGCAAGTTAAAATCCAGGCTGAGCCTCTGTACATACAAGAGCAGTTTGATGTTGTTATGATGTAATGGATATTTTGTGAGTTCAAGCGTTACTCTGATTCTTCGTACATGTCTATGGTTAGTGGTTACTCTCTTAGTAACACTAGCCATTGCTGTCACTACACTGCGTGTAGCCTTACCCAATTTAAATAAGTATCAATCTGAAATTGAGCTTTGGGTAAACCAACATTCCGGTTTTGAGTTTTCTATTCAAGATGTGGGTGGTTTTTGGCGTAACACTCATCCCTCTATTGCTCTGCAAGGTGTTAAGGCTAGCCTTCCCAACGCAGAAGATGTAGCTTTCTCTGTTGAGCGTGTTGAAGTTGAGTTTGACTTGATTCAATCGGTCGTGCAGATGCGTCCTGTCGTGGCCGATTTGGTCATGAATCAAATGTACCTCGACATCCGCTCAATTGATCTATTTGCCGGGCAAAACGGTAAAGATGTACCTAAAGACCCCGGCTCTTCCAAGCGAGTGATGCAGGAGCTGGACAATTTACTTTTAAAAACTTTGGTGGATGTGACCGCTAAAGATTCCTCTCTTCTATATCGAACTATCTCTGGTGAAGAACGTCAGCTTGATATCGAAACTTTAAAATGGCAAAACTCAGGTAAACATCACCTTGCAGAGGGTGTAGTAAGTATTAAAGACGCTAACCTCAACTCTTTGTCAGTAAGTGCTAACTTTGTTGATGGTGGTTCTTTAACTGATATGACGGGCGAGTTTTATGTCAGCGCGGATAGTATCTCAGTAATGCCTTGGTTAACTCGTTATATGCAGGCAGAATCCGGCATTGAGACGGGCACGGTGAGCTTGAATAGCTGGCTAACGCTACGAAATAGCAAGCCAGTTAGCGCTTATGTTGAGGTATTACCTTCAGAACTGACTTGGAATGAAGATGGTCAGCATGACTTGATGCTTGAGTCGGGTGTTTTTAAATTATCCCCCATTGATGGTGGATGGCAGGTTAATGGTCACTCACTAAATCTAAGAACGGATGACAGGCCTTGGCCTGAAGTTGATGTCGCTTTCAAGTGGAATGAAGGCCCGTGGGAACTTAATGTTTCTGAACTTGATGTTGAAACCATTACTCCGTTGATCAAGTTGATGCCAGATTCTTCGCAATCTACCCAAATGATCAATGCATTGGCACCGGGCGGTATCGTTTCAGACATTCGCGTTGCGATGGACTCTGGAATTGAAAGCTTGCGTTACTCTGCGAACTTTTCCGATTTGGCGATCGAACAATGGGAGTTAGTCCCTGGCTTTAGCCAAGTATCAGGGCATGTGTTTGGCTCGGCTTCGGAAGCGAAAGCCAGCTTATATGTTATTGATGATGTGTTTCCTTATGGTGACGTTTTCCAAGCGCCTCTGAATATCAAACAAGGTCAGGTTGATATTGTTTGGCAGCAAGATGAAAACGGCTGGAAACTGTGGTCGGACAAAATCACTGCAGCCACGCCAGATTTACAAGTACTAGGCGCATTTCGCTTGGACTTTCCAAATAACGCTAGCCCTTACCTTTCTTTTTATGGTGAAGCGGACGCTTACAACGTCGGTGAGACATGGCGCTATTTGCCGACATTGGCACTTGGCCAAGACTTAACCGATTACCTTTCAACAGCGATTCAAGCGGGTAAGGCCGACACCGTTAAATTACTTTGGCATGGTGAATTAGCCCAATACCCGTACACCAATCATGATGGTATTTTCCAAGTTTGGGTTGGCTTAGAAGACGCTAAGTTCAGCTTCGATACCGCGTGGCCATTGATAACCGACCTTCAACTTGACCTGTTATTTGAAAATGATGCGATGTATTTAGACTCTCGCTCCGCTCAATTGATGGATGTGGCGGCAGATCGAATCACTGGTCGTATTCCTTATTTAGGGGAAGGCGGTCATATCGAAATTGAAGCTAAAGCAACGGCGTCTGGTAATGCAGTTCGAAATTACATGACTGCTTCGCCACTCGTAGATTCTGTGGGTGCTGCGTTAACTGCGCTTAAAGTGAGTGGTGATGTCTCTTCTGAGTTCCAGCTTAATATTCCGTTTGATTCTGAACAAGAACCTAGAGCGTGGGGATATGCAGATCTGAGTGGTAATCATGTTGAGATTGAAGCTCCACCAATGGTGCTAGAGAACACCACTGGTCGTATTGAATTTGATAATGATGTCGTGACAGCAAGTGGTCTTGCCGCTGATTTGCTTAATCAAGGTATCTCGGTTGACTTTAAAGGTCTTAATGATGGACCTGGCTATGCAGTGGATCTTGATGTGTTAGGTGATTGGGACGTCAATCCTCTAAAGCCGTATGTCGGAGAGCAGTGGTTAAGCCGTTTGTCGGGCCATGCACAATGGCAAAGCCAGATCGATATTCAACTTAATGATATTGGTTTTACTTACCAACTCGACTTACAGTCAGACCTCAAATACTTAGCGAGTGATTACCCATACCCATTAGCCAAAAAGTCATTAGAAAGTGGTTCGGCAAGGCTACAAGCCTCGGGCAATCAAGAATCGATTACCGCGCGTCTGCAATTACCGAGCACTAAATACCAAGCTGAGATAGATATTTCCGGCGATGTTCCTGAATTAACGGCGACCAATTTAGTCCTTGGTCGTGGTGGCTACAAAATTAGCCCCGTGGTAGGGCACCATGCCTTGATTCGTACCGATAAGTTCAATGCCGATGACTGGCTGTCAGTAGTCATGGAGCCAGTGCAACCATCAGATGCAGTCCTTAGTCAGATGAACACGCCAACCATTCCTGCGCCACGTCGCATCACCTTCGAGAGCAAAGAACTGATCTTAGGTGGTATTTCTTGGAATGATGTCGATTTTAGCGCTCGAAAAAATAAGCAAGCGTGGCAAATGGAAGTCTCTAGTCAAGAGTTAGAAGGTGATGTCAATTACTTGCCTCCTTATGATTTGACTGTTTCATTGGATCGCCTGCATCTGTTTGTTCCTGAGTGGAGTGACAAGAAAAACCAAGATCAACTGCTACAGCGTAAGGCGCAAGAAGCACCGTTGATCTCTGAATTGGATAGAAAGCTCCATGATGCGATGCCGAATTTGACGCTGACCCTGAACGACTTTTGGCTGCAAGGGTATAAAGTTGGCAAGGTCGATGTTGAGATGACTAGGCAGGAAGATCGCATTGAGTGGAATAAGATTCAGGTTCGAAGCGGCGGAAATAAAGCGGATATCAGTGGCTGGTGGGAACTGCAAGGTGATAAGAGTCACTCATCGTTAACTCTTGATGTTGAAGGTGAAAACAACAGCGAGTTAATGGAACGCTTCGGTATTACTTCCGGGATTCAAAAAGCGCCCTTTGAGTTAGAAGGTCAATTGAATTGGGATGGTTCGCCTTGGGGGATCAAAATGGATACCCTTGATGGCAACGTTAAAACCCAATTTGGTAAAGGTATTATCTCGGATGTGAGTGGCGCAGCTCGATTACTGGGGCTGTTTAGCCTAGATTCGATTATCCGTAAGATGCAGCTCGACTTCTCGGACGTTTTTGATAATGGCATGGCATTCAACAGCATCACAGGAACTGGCGAGATTCAAAATGGTATCTTTCTGACTAACGATCTGAATATGGATGCGGTCGCCGGTGAGATGAAAATAAAAGGGATCGCCAACCTCAATACACGCGAGGTCGATGCTGAAGTGAACTTCACCCCAGATATCACCTCCGGGATTCCAGTATTAACGGCTTTTGCGGTAACGCCTCAAACAGCGCTATACGTGTTAGCGGTGACTACGGTTATTTCACCGGTTGTTGAAGTCTTTACCCAAGTTAATTATTCGGTGAAAGGGCCGTTGGATTCACCAACAGTGAGCGAGCTTTCTCGCAGTTCTGGAGAATTCCAGCTACCAGAAAAACTCAGAAAATTGGCCGAATAAGCCTTAAATTAGCCAAATGAACCTTAAATTAGCCGAAAAGACCTTAGTATCCTAATCAGCTAATATACGGTGAAATGCTGATTTCTGAATCATAATGAATGGAGGAGCGATACACATGGATTGTGTTGGGTTGATTCAAATGACATCAGGCCCTCGCCCTGACTTGAACTTTGATTATCTTGCTCAAGAAGTAGCAAAGTGCAAAGAGTTGGGGGCTAAGTGGGTTGTGTGCCCTGAAAACGCGTTAGTCTTTGGCTGTAAAGCCGACTATCACCAGTATGCTGAGCCTCTAAATGATGGCCCACTGCAAAAGAAAGTCTCTGAGCTAGCAAAGCTTTACCGAATTTGGATTGTTATTGGCAGTATGCCGATAAGCACAGCTAAAGGCGTGACTACCACAACCTTGGTGGTTGATGATTTTGGTTGTCTAGTGGCCCATTACGATAAGTTACACATGTTTGATGTGGATGTTGCTGATGCACATAAGTGCTATCGAGAATCGGATATTTTCACGCCCGGTGACCGAGTGGTAACAACGGAAACGCCTTTTGGTCGCTTAGGTTTGAGTATTTGTTATGATGTGCGCTTTCCGCACTTGTATTCAGAGTTACGCAAGCAAGGTGCACAAATCATAGTGGTACCGGCAGCTTTTACCGCAGTAACAGGGCAAGCTCACTGGGAAGCATTATTAAGATGCCGCGCGATCGAAACGCAATCATGGATTATCGCGGTAGGGCAAGGCGGAAATCACCCTTGCCAAAGAGAAACATGGGGACACTCAATGGTGGTTGATCCATGGGGACGAGTGGTTGCACAGCTAGACCAAGATCCTAAAAGTATGGTGGTTGAGATAGACACATCCAGTTGCGAATCAATCAGGCAAAATATGCCAATCGCGCAGCATTCTCGATTTACCAATCAATTTTAATTACAAATAAGAGCCATTTATGAGCATCAATCAAATTGAAGAAGCGCTACTGAACCCAACAGGGCTGACGGAGCAAAATATCGCAGATACATTGGCGAGCATTGCTACCCGCCAAATTGATTATGCTGATATCTACTTTCAGTCAAGCTGGCATGAATCTTTAGTGCTAGAAGACAGCATTATTAAAGACGGCTCTTTCAATATCGATTGTGGTCTTGGTGTACGAGCGGTATCTGGTGAAAAAACCGGTTTTGCTTACTCTGACCAAATCCAATTGGATGGCCTTAAACAGAGTGCAATCGCGGCTCGCGGTATCGCTAAGCAAGGGCAAAACGGTAAGGTACAAGCTTTCAAGCGTAACTCTAACCAAGCTTACTATGATGCAGTTAATCCGCTAGCAAGCTGGGAAAAGCAGCAAAAGACAGAATTACTTAAAGCGCTTGATGCTTACATTCGTACTAAAGAACCGATGGTAACTGAAGTATCGGTGAGCCTAAGTGGTGTACATGAACAGATGCTTGTTGCGGCAACTGATGGTACTTTCGCTGGTGATATTCGCCCGTTGGTTCGTCTATCAATTAGCGTACTTGCACAGAAAGGCGATCGTCGTGAACGTGGCAGTGCCGGTGGCGGTGGTCGTTTTGGTTACGATTTTTTCTTAAGTGATGCTAACGGTTCTCAAGTTGCTTACCAGTTCGCTGATGAAGCCATTCGCCAAGCATTAGTTAACCTTGAAGCGGTTGCTGCGCCTGCTGGTGCAATGCCTGTGGTTCTTGGTTCTGGTTGGCCTGGTGTTCTACTGCATGAAGCGGTAGGCCACGGCTTAGAAGGTGATTTCAACCGTAAAGAGTCTTCAGTATTTTCTGGCAAGATCGGCGAGCAAGTTACATCAAGCCTATGTACGATTGTTGATGACGGCACATTAACGGATCTACGCGGTTCATTGAACGTTGATGATGAGGGTGTTAATGGTCAGTACAATACGCTAATCGAAAACGGCATCCTAAAAGGTTACATGCAAGATAAGCTAAACGCTCGTCTAATGGGTGTAGCGCCGACAGGTAATGGTCGTCGTGAGTCTTACGCGCATCTTCCAATGCCACGTATGACGAATACATACATGCTGCCGGGCGAACACACACCGGAAGAGATCATTGCAACGGTTGAGAAAGGCATCTACGCACCGAACTTCGGTGGCGGTCAGGTTGATATCACATCAGGTAAGTTTGTGTTCTCAGCTTCTGAAGCGTACATGATTGAAAACGGCCAGATCACTCACCCAGTGAAGGGCGCGACGCTGATCGGTTCTGGTATCGAAGCAATGCAGCAGGTGTCTATGGTCGGTAATGACCTAAGCATTGACCGTGGTGTTGGTGTGTGTGGTAAGGCTGGTCAAAGTGTGCCAGTGGGTGTTGGTCAGCCAACATTGAAGCTAGACTCGCTAACCGTCGGTGGTACTGAGTAAAGCAGATTAGCCTCTGAAAAATCACTATAAAGATAAATTGAAAAGCGCCTCTATTGTGAGGCGCTTTTTGTTTATAGGTTACTGGTTCTGTGAGCGCGCAGAGTCTACATGTTCTCTTCCGCGAACTCAGCCAGTCGGCTACGCACTACACCATTGAGGTGGATGTTGGCACTGCCTTCGAAGTTTTTAAAACGCTCGACCATGTAGGTGAGCCCCGAGGTCACAGGAGTTAGGTAGGAAGAATCTATCTGCGCTAGGTTTCCTGAGCAGACAATTTTGGTCCCTTCACCACAACGGGTGATGATGGTTTTGATTTGTGAAGCGGTCAGGTTCTGACACTCATCCAAAAGCACAAATGCATTCTGAATTGAACGGCCACGCATAAAGTTAATCGATTTGAACTGGATGTTGGCTTTATCACAGATGTACTTCATCGAGCCTTCTGTGCAGTGATCGTTCTTGTGCAGCGCTTCCAGTGTATCAGTCACTGCAGCTAACCAAGGCAACATCTTCTCTTCCTCTGTACCCGGAAGAAACCCTATCGACTCACCTATATCAGGTGTGTTTCGGGTTACGATGATCTTATCGAACTGTTTACGTTCAATAGTTTGTTCAAGTGCAGCTGCCATGGCTAACAGTGTCTTACCACTCCCCGCAGCGCCAGTGAGAATCACCAGATCAATATCAGGGTCGAGCAGGGCATCGATCGCCATACCTTGGTATACGTTTTTGGGTGTGATGTCCCATGCTCTGCGATTCATTAGTCTTTCGCGACTGAGGTCTCTTAGTGTAATGCTTTCAGTTTCAATCTCTTCGACTCGAGCGGCAAAGTCACTTTCTTCGTCAATCACATACTGGTTGAGAAAGGTTGGCTCGAACGGCGCTCTTGCTAAGGTGTGCAGCGTCTTTCCGCCTAAACTTCTGCTCTCGACATTATCGATACCATCCCAAAATGAGCCTTCCAGTTGTTGGAAGCCTTTGGTGAGGTATTGGATATCATCAATCAATTGGTCGGTTTGATAGTCTTCAACAAAACGGACACCGGCGCCTTTGGCTCGTAAACGCATGTTGATGTCTTTGGTGATAAGAACCACTTCGCGTGGCGCGCGTTTATTTTGAAGATAGAGGACTGCGTTGAGGATTCGGTTATCGCCAGCTTTGTCATCGGCGAAGGCTTTGATGCTTTCTTGAAGTTCGTAGTCAGCGAGTATTGAAATACTGCCAGATGCGTTTATGTCTTTAGAAAAAGGGATGCCTTCCGATATTTGGTCTGGTGTGGCTTCCCTGAACAGGTCTTCGAGCGTTCGAATCGCAATTCTCGCATCTCGAGCCACATCTCTTTTACTGTCTTTGATTCTGTCGAGTTCTTCTAGCACTGTCATTGGGATAACGACATCGTGCTCTTGGAAAGAAAATATAGCGAAGGGTTCGTGAAGTAGGATATTGGTGTCTAAAACAAATAGCTTCCGGTTGGTCTCGCCCATAGCATCTCCTTGCCGACGTGCGGCTTGCCTTGCATTCATTGAACGTAGATTAAGCTCATATAAAGGTTAGTATCTGATTCTAGTGATAGTCAACAACTCACCTAAACTTCATTTGAGAGCTGCATTCTGCTCTCCATAGAATAACCATGATTTTTTGACAGTTTGATTGCACTTATGAAAACAGAAAAAAAGTATGAAATCGTCTCCTTTAGGCGTGACCTAAATCACAGCATCGAGTAAGATTAGCGACCTTTTTCTGCACCATTTTCTCAAGATATTTATTATTAAGAGCGCACTTAAAAAGTGGCTGCAAACTAGGCATTTTTGGCTATATTTTTAGTTCAAGAGCAATAACGTTCTTGTTTGAAATTGCAGTTAGAAAGACCAAATTCCAACTATAAGATTGAGGTAGTCGATTCATGACATTTGCTTTGGGGCAACGCTGGATAAGCGATACGGAGAGCGATTTAGGTTTAGGTACCGTTGTAGCAATGGATGCTCGCACAGTGACAGTAATGTTTGCTGCGTCAGAAGAAAACCGCGTCTATGCACGCACAGATGCTCCCGTAACCCGAGTGGCGTTCAATGTAGGCGATGTCATCGAATGCCAAGAAGGTTGGTCTTTATCTGTTGAAGAAGTTATCGAAGATAAAGGGCTACTGACTTATTTGGGTACTCGTGAAGATACTCAAGAGACAGAGGTGACTCTGCGTGAAATCTTTTTAAGTAACCAGATCCGCTTTAACAAGCCACAAGATAAGCTGTACGCAGGTCAAATCGACCGTATGGATAACTTTGTGTTGCGCTACCGTGCTTTAAGCAACCAATACCAACAACATAAGAGCCCAATGCGCGGCTTGTGTGGTATGCGTGCAGGTCTTATCCCTCATCAGCTTTACATTGCTCATGAAGTGGGTCGTCGTCACGCTCCGCGCGTTTTACTGGCTGATGAAGTTGGCCTAGGTAAAACCATAGAAGCGGGCATGATCATCCACCAACAGGTGTTGTCTGGCCGTGCTGAACGTATTCTGATTGTGGTTCCTGAAACTCTACAACACCAGTGGCTAGTAGAGATGATGCGCCGTTTCAACCTGCACTTCTCTATCTTTGATGAAGAGCGTTGCATAGAATCTTTTGCAGAATCAGATAATCCATTCGAGACACAGCAATACGTTCTGTGCTCTTTGGATTTCCTACGCAAGAGCCGTAAGCGCTACGAGCAAGCACTTGAAGGTGAATGGGATTTGTTGGTTGTCGATGAAGCGCACCACCTTGAGTGGAGCCAAGACAAACCGAGCCGCGAATACCAAGTGGTTGAAGGATTAGCTGAAAACACATCTGGCGTATTACTACTGACAGCGACCCCTGAACAGCTTGGTCGTGAGAGTCACTTTGCGCGTCTGCGTCTGCTTGATCCTGATCGCTTTTACGATTACGAAGCATTCGTTGAAGAAGAAGACCAATACGCGCCAGTTGCTGATGCTGTAACGGCATTGTTCTCTGGCGTGAAGCTTGAAAACAGCGCGAAGAACCAAATTACAGAACTTCTGTCTGAGCAAGATGTTGAGCCACTGTTCCGTGTTATCGAAGGTGATAGCAGCGAAGAAGAGCAAGCCTTAGCTCGCCAAGAACTGATTGATAACCTTATGGATCGCCATGGTACAGGTCGTGTTCTTTTCAGAAACACACGTGCTGCAATCAAAGGCTTCCCTAAGCGCAATGTAAACTTACTGCCGATGGATATCCCAACGCAGTACACAACCTCTATGCGTGTATCAGGCATGATCGGTGGCAAAATGGCTCCCGAAGCTCGTGCGATGAAGATGCTGTACCCAGAAGAGATCTTCCAAGAATTTGAAGGTGAAGATTCAAGCTGGTGGCAGTTCGATTCACGTGTGAACTGGTTGATTGAAAAAATCCAAGACAAGCGCAGCGAAAAGATCCTAGTGATCGCTTCTCGAGCAAGTACTGCTTTGCAATTAGAACAAGCACTGCGTGAGCGTGAAGGTGTACGTGCAACGGTATTCCACGAAGGCATGTCGATTCTAGAGCGTGATAAAGCTGCGGCTTACTTTGCTCAAGAAGAGGGTGGTGCTCAGGTGCTTATCTGTAGCGAAATCGGCTCTGAAGGTCGTAACTTCCAGTTTGCTAACCAATTAGTGATGTTTGATCTACCGTTCAACCCAGATTTGCTTGAGCAACGTATTGGTCGTTTGGACCGTATCGGACAGCTTCGTGATATCGACATTCATGTCCCTTACCTAAAAGGCACGTCACAAGCGATTCTAGCGCGTTGGTTCGATGAAGGATTGAATGCGTTCGCAGAGACTTGTCCTACTGGTCGTACAGTTTACGATAAGTATTCTGATGTACTGATCGAAATGTTGGCTTCTGGTAACACCGAGCAGCTTGATGAAGTGATTGAAGAGTCAGCGAAGCTCAATCAAAGCCTGAAATCGGATCTAGAAAAAGGCCGAGATCGACTATTAGAAATGCATTCAAATGGTGGCGATAAAGCCCATGAGATTGCTGAAAAGATCGCGTCTACTGATGGTGATACTAACCTAGTTTCTTTTGCACTGAGCCTGTTTGACACCATTGGTCTGAACCAAGATGACAAGGGTGAAAATGCACTAGTTGTGACACCTTCTGAACACATGATGGTGCCAAGCTACCCAGGCTTACCTTATGAAGGTGCAACGATTACGTTTGACCGTGAAACCGCGCTTTCTCGTGAAGACATGAATTTTATTAGCTGGGAACACCCAATGATTCAGGGCGGTATTGATCTGCTATTGAGTGAAGGTGTGGGTGCGTCTGCGGTATCTCTACTGAAGAACAAAGCGCTGCCAGTCGGTACGATTCTACTTGAGTTGGTTTACCTTGTTGATGCACAAGCGCCAAAGCGCAGCGGTATCAGCCAGTTCCTGCCTAAGACGCCGATTCGCTTGATGATGGATGGTCGTGGTAACGATTTATCTGCTCAGGTTGAATTCGATAGCTTTAACCGTCAACTAAGCCCGGTAAACCGTCATTTAGCGAGCAAGCTAGTGAACTCGGTACAAGGTGATATTCACAAACTAATCGAAGCAGGTGAGACGCATGTACTGCCGAAGGTTGAAGAAGTTCGTCAACAAGCTCAGAAAGATATGCAAACTAACTTGAACGGTGAGTTAGAGCGTCTACAAGCGCTTAAAGCGGTTAACCCTAACATTCGTGATGAAGAGCTAGAGGTTATCGAAGCTCAAATCAACGAACTGACAGGTTACATCAGCAAGGCTCAGGTTCAGCTTGATTCGCTACGTTTGATTGTGGTTTCTCACAACTAGTTTTGAATTAGCTAAATGCTTTAACGAAATAAGGCCTTCATCATGAAGGCCTTATTTGTATCTATAACTTAGTTAAGAGCTTGGTTAACAGTTTGGCTAAGAATTTGGAGAGCAGATTACATCAACCATTTCCACCAAACGAACAGAGCTAAGAAGCCAAATAGGTAAACAAGGCCTACCACAGACAACCATTTTAGCTTAGTGCCAATCGCCAACCCTTCAGGAAGCTTAGTTTTGCTTACTAAGATGAAGTTAAGCAATGCGAAGAATGGCGTAGTAGCAAAGGCAAGCACCATCGCAAAATCAAGCATTGGCATCAGTGCTGCGCTGAAGAACATCACAATTGCGAGTGCCGCGAGAGAGACAATGATGATCCAGCCTTGCAGCATTTTTGGGCTCGATTCTTTTTTCAATAACAGGCGCTGTGATTCGGCAAGCACGCGTGAGTAACCATCGATAACGGTAATGGTACTGCCAAAGATACAGAAGAAGGCGATAAGAGCGATCAGTGGGCGAGACCATTCACCAATCGTGGAAGCGTAGATGCCGACCAATTGATGGGTGAAGCCAACACCAGAGCGAGACAATTCAACGCCTGTTCCATGAAGTACTAGTGTACCTAAAGCAACGAATACCAAAGCAAGCAGTGCCGTACCAATGTAGCCTACGTTGAAATCGAACAGTGCAGATTGAGCGGTCACTTCTTGTTTCTCTTTTTGGCTTTTTAGCCACATAGAGGTGATGCTTGATATCTCGATAGGCGCGGGCATCCAACCCATAGTGACAACGATAAAGCCAATAGCTGCCAATGACCAAGGTGATGGTGGAACAAAAGCCGCATCAGGTTCAACTGGAGAGCCGATAGCAATAGCGACTGCAGCCAAGGTTGTGATGGTCAGGATCGCCATGATCGCTTTAGACAGTGTATCGAGCGCGCGATAATGGCCAGCGAATAGAATGATCAAGCACGTAGCTAAAACGATCATGCACAATGTGCTGGTGGCCAAATCAAAAGGAATAAAGTAACTCAGTAAGCTTGCACTGAATAGCAGTAAGGCTGCGGTATTTACCACGGCGGAAATGGCACTTAGTATCGAAAAGATAACAAGGTAAGGTCGACCGAGGTTAGAATATCCTTCCACCAAGCTTTGCCCAGTACCAAGGGTATATTGGATGCCGGCTCTAAAGAATGGGTACTTAAATACGTTAACTAAAAGAATCAGTGCGGCTAGTTGCCATCCATAAATAGCGCCAGCTTTCGTTGAAGCGACTAAGTGAGATCCACCGACCGCAGCTGCGGCCATCATGATTCCTGGGCCAAAAGATTTAATCAGGCTTGAAAGTGGTGTGGAGGTTGGTGTTGAGGTGGTTTTAGCCGTACTTTCCATCGTTTTTCCTTTGAGGCTTAGTTCTTATTTTCCGTTACCTTATCAATACCATGTTTCGTGATTTCGTCAACTTTTATGTACAAAAGTGTTTAAAATTGTATTTTTTAATAAACGAATCGACCATGAGTTATTTATTAACCAGTAATTAAGAGGCTCTAATGGCGTTAGAACAGTACACACCACCACGTGAACCGTGGACTGATATTATCTATCAAGATGATGATATTCTTGTGGTGAACAAGCCAGCAGGCCTGCTTTCGGTGCCGGGGAGACTGCCGGAGCACTACGACAGTATGTGGAGTCGGTTGGTTGTCGAATTTCCGGAGATTCAAGTTGTGCATCGGTTGGATATGTCTACATCAGGCTTGATGCTATTGGCTAAGCATAAACAGGCTGAGCGGCATTTGAAGAAGCAGTTTCAATATCGACTGACACACAAACTTTATTACGCACGAGTGTGTGGTTCAATGGAAGACAAGGCAGGTTTGATTGACCTTCCTCTTATTTGCGATTGGACGAATCGCCCTAGACAGAAAGTGTGTTTCGACGATGGTAAACCATCTCAGACTCGCTATGTGGTTGAGCAACAAGAGCCTCAAACGACATTATTGAAATTGCTGCCGATCACTGGTCGCTCTCATCAGTTGCGTGTTCACTGCATGGAACTAGGGAATCCAATTGTGGGCGACGAGTTTTATGCAACACAAGATGCGTTTAATTATAGCGATAGGTTAGCTTTACACGCATGTGAACTGAGTTTTTATCATCCGGCTAATAATCAGCTTTTCAAAGCCTTCGTGCCATGTGATTTTTATCCTCAAGCTTCACCACAAATCGAACAGCACTTTGAAATTGCGCCAGAGCTTCCAGACTACAGTAAGCTAAAAGCTTAGAATGGTTAAACTAATACCAATGCAAGGACGTACAATGCCGAAGTTGAAAGTGGTCTTTCTCGACCGAGCGACCATCCCATCTCAAATACATTTAAAACCTCTTAGCTTTGAACATCAATGGGTTGAGTATGATTTAACTTCGCCGGAGCAAGTGTCTGAACGAGTTGAAGACGCTGATGTGGTTATTACCAATAAGGTTGTGCTCAACGAATCGAATTTAGCTCAAGCACAACAACTTAAGCTAATAGCTGTTTCAGCAACGGGTATGAACAATGTCGATGTAGAGTACTGCAAGGGTAACAATATCGCAGTGGCTAACGTACAGGGCTATGCGACTCAATCGGTACCTGAACATGTTATCGCGATGCTGTTTACGCTTAAGCGAAACCTCGTTGGTTATCATCAAGATATCGAGGCTGGCGAGTGGCAAAAGGACAAACAATTCTGTTTCTTTACTCATCCGATTCAAGATGTTGCAGGCAGTACATTGGGCTTAATCGGGAGTGGTAGCTTAGGGCAAGCGACCGCGATATTAGCAAAAGCGATTGGTATGAATGTCATCTTTACTGAGCGTAAAGGGGCTGATTCTTGTCGAGAAGGGTATCTACCTTTTGATACGGTGTTACAGCAAGCGGATGCGATCAGCTTACATTGTCCATTGACTGAAGCGACTCGAAATCTGATTTCAGAGCGAGAGCTAACCATGATGAAATCAAGTGCGGTATTAATTAATGCTGGCCGTGGTGGACTTGTCGATGAGCAGGCCTTAGTTGAAGCTTTGAAAAGTAATGAGATTGCAGGTGCGGGCATGGATGTGTTTACACAAGAACCTGCAGATAATTCGAATCCACTATTGGCTAACAGTCACTTACCTAATTTACTGCTAACACCACATGTGGCGTGGGGCAGCGACAGTTCAATTCAAAAACTGTCTGATATCTTAATCGATAATATTGATGGGTTTGTTGCAGGTAATCCGCAGAACTTAGTGAGTTGATTGAAGAATTGAATGGTGCAATCACAAAATCTAAAAAGGTTGGCTATTAGGCCAACCTTTTTAGATTTAGATCGTTGTGTCGATTAAGTGATTTAGCCTTGCGGCTTAACTACCAATACATTGATTGGTGAGTTCTGAACCACTTTGCTTGCAACAGAACCAAGTACAACCTTGTCGATTTTTGAACGCTTATGACTAGGCATCACGATAAGATCTGCCCCTAGTTTCTCTGCGCAATCAAGAATCGTTGTGTAGGTCTTGCCTTCGGCAACGTGAACTTTATAGATCACATCATCGTCGATATGCTTATCAGCAAATTCTTTCAGCTGATTTTTAACATCAAGCTTCATTTGGTTTGCTGCATCTTTCGGGAAGTAAGACGCTACCATCGACATGTGGATGCCCGGTAATACGTTCAGAATGTGGATCTCAGCATTACTGTGTTTCGCGTGCCATACCGCTAGCTCGACCGCTTTATCAGAAAAGCCTTTGTCGTTCAGATCAACGGGAACAAGGATTTGTCTATACATGTATTCGTCTCTTTTTGATCAGCGCCGAGTACATACCAAGCGCTGTAATTATCTTTTCCATGTAGTAAAAAAGCCAAATAGAGTAGAGCGCTATTTGGCTCTATCCATTACGCGCTAATCTCATCCTTACGAGCACGCCTTCTTTGGTTCATCGCTAAACCAATCAAAATTAATAGGGCAGGTAAGAATACCCACTCTTTCATTGGTCGTTCTGCATCTTGGATAACGGATTTAATTTCCCAATCAAAGTCAATGCCAGCAGCTTCAGCAGGGCTACCAAACTCAACCATATCAACAATCATCTTGTCGTCAGCTTGGGTCAGCATTAGGCCCATTGAAGCAATGCGGTCTTCACTTGTTGTCGCAGAATCTTCAAACGGAAGGCGAACTGTTTTCTCAGAATAGTTACCTTCTAAGTTTTCGCCACCGACTCTCAATTCCAGTGATTGTCCCACAGATAGATTTTCTGTGATTTGAGCGATCTCAACTCCAGGTGAAAGAACTTTCTCTGGATAAATCATGTCCCACCAGAAGCCAGGGCGGAAGAAAGAGAAGGTCAGAACGATAAGCAGTATAGTTTCCCACCACTTGTTCTTAGTGAACCACCAACCTTGTGTCGCTGCTGCAAAGATAAGTACCGCAGTAACCGAAGAGAAAATCGTCAGTGCTAAGTGCCACCAAGAATCAATGCCCATCAACAGTAGTTGGGTGTTGAAGATGAACATGAACGGCAATATCGCGGTCCGGATATCGTAGGTAAAACCTTGAATACCGGTACGAATCGGGTCTGATTTAGCAATCGCAGCGGCCGCAAATGCAGCCAAACCTACCGGAGGTGTATCGTCCGCAAGAATACCGAAGTAGAACACGAATAAGTGAACCGCAATCAGTGGAATGATCAAGCCGTGCGCTGCACCTAAGGTAACAATTACTGGTGCCATCAATGTTGATACAACGATGTAGTTCGCCGTTGTTGGCAAGCCCATACCTAAGATCAAGCTGATTACCGCAGTGAATAACAACATTAGAATGATGCTACCGCCTGAGATGAACTCAACAAAATCGGTCATTACAAGGCCGATACCTGTCAGCGTTACCACGCCTACAACCGTACCTGCTGCAGCTGTCGCTACACCGATACCGATCATGTTACGTGCGCCTGAAACTAAGCTCTCTGCTAGATCAACGAAGCCTGCTTTTGTTTGTTCTGCGAGATCGTCTGATTTGTTCATCAGAGTCATTAAAGGACGCTGAGTGATCAGAATGAAGATCATGAACACGGTCGCCCAGAATGCCGATAGACCTGGAGAGAAACGTTCAACCGTTAAACACCAAACTAGAACTACGATAGGCAGTAGGAAGTGAAGGCCAGACTTAATCGTTGGGCCTGGATCAGGAACTTCTGTTAGGTTCTCATCGATTTCCATGCCACCTTCAGCTGCGTATTTAGCAGAAACACGAACCAGAGCGACATAAGAGACTAATAGAGCAACAGTCACAATTGGTGTGGCTGCAGCGCCAAAGACATCTTTTGTCCAACCGACACCGTAGTAAACCGCAGCACTGATGACACATAGGCCTAAGATAGTACCAGTGAAAGAGAGTAGGCTTTGCACGATAGTTGGTGTGTGACGACGAGGTAGGCCCGTCATGCCTGCTTTACATGCCTCTAAATGAACAATGTAAATCAGGGCGATGTAAGAGATCAGAGCGGGCAGTAGTGCTGCTTTGATTACTTCTACGTAAGAGATGCCCACATACTCAACCATCAAGAATGCTGCTGCACCCATGATCGGTGGTGTTAATTGACCATTGGTTGAAGCTGCGACTTCTACCGCACCCGCTTTTGTACCCGGGAAACCGACCCGCTTCATTAACGGAATAGTAAAGGTACCTGTGGTTACTACGTTAGCAATCGAAGAACCTGATACCAGACCAGATAAACCTGACGCTACAACGGCCGCTTTCGCTGGGCCGCCTTTCATGTGGCCAAGTAGTGAGAATGCGACCTTGATAAAGTAAGCACCCGCGCCAGCACGTTCTAGCATTGCACCGAACAGTACGAACAAGAATACAAATGACGTTGATACGCCAAGAGCAACACCGAACACACCCTCTGTTGTTAACCACAGATGCGACATTGCCTTGTTCAGGCTCGCACCTTTGTGGGCGATAACGTCTGGCATGTGTGGACCGCCAAAGGTGTAAAGTAGGAAGACTGCTGCCACAACCATAAGAGGTGGACCTAAAGCGCGTCGTGTTGCCTCAAGCAGTAGAACCATACCGAATACGGCCGCAACAATATCGAATGTTGTTGGTGCCCCCGAGCGTTCTGCGAGCTGAGTATAGAAAATATAGATATAAGAAGCTGAAAAGCTACCTACAAACGCTAATATCCAGTCGACAGCTGGGATGCGATCCCTAGGCGAATTCTTCATGGCTGGATAAGCGGTAAAGGCTAGAAAAATAGCAAACGTAAGGTGAATTGCTCGAGCTTCAGTGTCGTTTAAAATTGCGAAGTTAAAAATGAATGGCAGCGGAGATGCATACCAAAGTTGGAACAGTGACCAACATAGAGGCACAAACCATAAAATACGGCCTTGGATACCACGAGGGCTACGCGCACCAGTATCTGATTGTGCCACCATTTCTTGCACATCTGGAGACGGTGATGTTGTCTGCGTCATGTACTTTATCCTTATTATTGATGGTCTGCCTTTTGTTACGAACAACTAAACGTGATTTCTTTCCTATCTAGTGTAGTGAATGGATAGAGAAATGCGTTCTTTGTTCGTCTTTGTCTTAGGCTTGATACGAAGGTAAGTCCTCCAAATTGGAGAAACTTAAAGGGTTGTTCTTTTCACTTAAATTATTTTTATAAAACGTGAAAAGCCAATAAGGAGGACTAGCCTCCTTATTGGTTTAGTAGGCTTAAAGTAGAGTTACTTTAGAAGACCTACTTCTTTGTAGTATTTTGCGGCACCTGGGTGAAGAGGGATAGAGATACCCGCTTTAACCATGTCTTCTTTTTTCAGGTTAGCAAATGCTGGGTGCAGACGTTTGAATGTTGCGAAGTTTTCAAATACTGCTTTAGCAACGTTGTATGCTACTTCATCCGAAACGTCTGAAGTTGTTACCATAGTTGCAGCAACACCGAAGCTATTTACGTCAGCATCTGTACCGCGGTACATACCAGCAGGTACTGTGCTGTATGCGTAGTATGGGTTTTCAGCTACGATCTTGTCGATCTGTGGACCTGTTGCAGAAACCAGTTTTGCATCACAAGACGTTGTCGCTTCTTTAATTGATCCGTTCGGGTGACCAACCATGTAGATGAATGCATCAATCTTGTTATCACAAAGTGCTTGTGAACGCTCAGAACCTTTCAGTTCAGAAGCAAGCTTGAAGCTATCGTTAGTCCAGCCCATAGAGTCCATTACAACACCCATCGTTGCACGGTCGCCAGAACCAGGGTTACCAATGTTGACACGCTTACCAGCTAGGTCTGAAACATTGTTAATACCTGCATCGGTGCGAGCGATGATGTTGAACGGTTCTGTATGTAGAGAGAACATAGCACGAAGTTTCTTGTATTCGCCTTGGTCTTTGAACTTACTTGTACCGTTGTAGCCGTGGTATTGCCAGTCCGATTGAACAACACCGAAATCTAGTTCACCAGCACGGATGGTATTAACGTTGTAGATTGAACCGCCAGTAGACTCGACAGAACAACGAATGTTGTGGTCTTTACGGCCTTTGTTCACTAGCTTACAAATTGCACCACCAGTCGGGTAATAAACACCCGTTACTGAACCAGTACCAATTGTGATGAACTCTTGAGCGTTAACTGCGCCAGCGCCCATTACAGCAGCTGCAATAGCCCCAACTTTAATCAGTTTGGTAAATGCCATGAATTTCCCTTCCTTTATTCATTATTAACCCTGAAACAAGTGTAGTCGTTTCTGGAGTTTCCTATTTGGAAACGGCACCTTTTTCAATCCATGTGATGAAAAAGTGGCTGAATAATATCAAAAATTGGCAGAAAATTACTCAAATGTTAAAAGATATAGCGAAAAAATCTAACAAATGACGGTTGGATCTCGTGTTTGATTTGCTATTGAGTTTTTTAAAATCAATGAGTTAGTGATTTTTGGGAGAGGCGGGATTGATATCTTAGGATGTGATTTGGATCACGAACTAAATAGGTGTTTGTGATCCAATAGTAATGGCTGATAGTTATGAAACTGTGAGCAATTATCCTGCGTATTCAAACAGTTCGCATACAGAATCGAACAGTTGCTTAGTGGTAACTGATAAGGTTGGAGTAATGAAGATAGTATCATCTCCAGCAACTACCCCCAGTATGCCTTCTGACTTACCTAATGAATCTAATAAGCGAGCAATAAGCTGCGCGGCACCAGGGCCAGTGTGTATCACAACCAATGCATTGTTGTGGTCAATATCTAACACTAACTCTCTTAAAGAGCTCGAAACCGTCGGAACACCAAGTTCAGCAGGAAGACAGTAAACCATCTCCATTTTTGCATTGCGTGTTCGCACTGCGCCAAACTTAGTTAACATACGCGAAACTTTAGATTGGTTGATACTTTCAAAGCCTTCATGCTTCAGGGCATCGACAATCTCGCCTTGCGAACCAAAACGTTCTTCTTTTAGTAGTGATTTAAAAGCTCGAACTAAGTTGTCTTGTTTTTCTGTATTGCGCATATGTCATTCTTATTCATTAACAAAGATGTTTGCATATTCTCGCATACATATTCAGTTCTCGCCAAAATATCACGGTAATTTGTTAGTCATATCACTGTAAAAATTTAATAGGATAATGTGTTATTTAAGACGAGTTGTTTTGTCATTTCAAATGATTATCGCCATAATGCGAACTTGCTGTGTAGCACGGTTTTATTGACTTGCGCGAAGTCGCAAAGCTAGCGTTAATTGATTGTAATCACTTTGTGATTAATATAGTTTTTTAACTTAAATTTAGCTCAAGAATTACCCTACAAAGAATCTATAAGAGAAAGCTCTCAAGGAGAATAACAATGAAAGTAGCTGTTATTGGTGCCGCTGGTGGCATCGGTCAAGCCCTAGCCCTACTACTAAAGAACCGCCTGCCTGCTGGTTCAGATCTTGCACTTTACGACATCGCTCCGGTAACCCCGGGGGTTGCTGCCGATCTTAGCCATATCCCAACGCCTGTTTCGATCAAAGGTTACGCGGGTGAAGATCCAACTCCAGCACTTGAAGGTGCGGATGTTGTGCTTATTTCTGCGGGTGTTGCTCGTAAACCTGGTATGGATCGTGCGGATCTTTTCAATGTGAACGCTGGCATTGTTAAGTCTCTAGCTGAAAAAATTGCCGTTACTTGTCCTACTGCTTGTGTTGGTATCATTACTAACCCAGTAAATACAACAGTGCCAATCGCTGCTGAAGTACTTAAGAAAGCGGGCGTTTACGACAAGCGTCGTTTATTCGGTATTACTACTCTTGATGTCATTCGTTCTGAAACGTTCGTTGCTGAACTGAAAGATAAAGATCCAGGCGACATTCGTGTTCCTGTTATCGGTGGTCACTCAGGTGTAACGATCCTTCCTCTGCTTTCTCAAGTTGAAGGTGTTGAGTTTACTGGCGAAGAAATCGCAGCGCTAACAACTCGCATCCAAAACGCGGGTACTGAAGTAGTAGAAGCTAAAGCGGGTGGCGGTAGTGCGACTCTATCTATGGGTCAAGCGGCTTGTCGCTTCGGTCTTGCTCTAGTGAAAGCACTTCAAGGCGAAGAGAACGTGATTGAGTGTGCCTACGTTGAAGGTGAAGGCGAGCACGCACCATTCTTCGCACAACCAGTTAAACTTGGCAAAGAAGGCGCTGAAGCGATTCTTAGCTACGGTGAACTGAGCGACTTCGAACGCAATGCACTAGACAGCATGCTAGAAACGCTAAATGGCGATATTGAGATTGGTGTTGAATTCGCTAAATAAGCGATAGATAACTGAACTCTGCTAAAACGACAGTTAACGAAAGCCGATCATTGCGATCGGCTTTTTTGATCCTTGTATTCAATCCACTCGTAATCTTTTTCTAACCACGAAGAATTAGGGTATTGAACGATGACTAGAGTACAAAAAGGGATGAATGTTAACTATCTAGGTCGCTTGGGCAAGATATTGGTTATCGATGAGCAAGAGCAGTTCGCGTTGTTTGAGTCTTACAATAGTCATAAGCAATATGCAGTTCCGTTGGAAGAACTTGAAGAGATCGAAGCGCAACTACCTCTATCGTTAGAATCGAGTCGTTATTGAGACCCAGTGTATTATCTAGCAGGATCAAAAAAAGAGCCAACAGGCTCTTTTTTTTTGTATAGCTGTCTACTTACTGCTTAGCCTCTATTTACTTGCTACGTTTTACTGCAAGGTGAGCTAGCGTAGTTAAAGCTTGCTTATATTCTGAATTAGGAAGAATAGAAAGCTCAGCAATGGCTTTATCAGCTTCTTCGTAGGCTTTATTGGTCGTGTACTCTAACGAGCCAGTCTCTTTCATGACAGACATAATGTCGTCGAGACGTTCCATACCATTAGCTTTTTCAATCGCTTCACGAATCATGCTTGCTTGGTCTGGGGAACCATTGCGCATTGCGTAAAGCAACGGTAACGTCGGTTTGCCTTCTGCTAGGTCATCACCAACATTTTTACCCATCTCTTTACCATCAGCAGTGTAATCCATCACATCATCAATCAATTGGAATGCAGTACCTAGGTATTTACCGTAGTTTTGCATAGCCGTTTCGATTTCAGGTGATGATTCGCTAAGAATTGCACCGATTTGCGTTGCAGCTTCAAACAAACGAGCGGTCTTCGAGTAGATGACCTGCATGTAACTTTCTTCTGTAGTGTCCGGGTTATTACAGTTCATTAATTGTTGAACTTCACCCTCGGCAATCACGTTAACTGCTTCACTCATTAACTCAAGGATCTTTAAGGATCCTAGCGTTGTCATCATCTGGAACGAGCGAGTGTAGATAAAGTCACCCACCAAAACGCTAGCTGCATTACCAAAAGCTGCGTTGGCTGTCGCTTTACCGCGTCTCATGTCCGACTCGTCGACGACATCATCATGGAGAAGGGTAGCGGTGTGAATAAACTCGATAAAAGCTGCAGAGGTGATATGAGCTTCACCTTGATAACCAAGTGCACGAGCAGATAAAAGAGCAAGCAAAGGACGTAGGCGTTTGCCACCACCGCTAACGATATAAAAACCAAGCTGGTTGATTAAACTTACGTCAGAATTAAGTTGGGCTTGAATTGTTTCATTCACTTTTGCCATATCATTGGCAGTAAGCGTTTGGATAGCTTTAAAATCCATTGTTCATCCGGCTGAAGTTAGACCCTGTAAGGCTTATACGTTGTATTTAATTGTTGAATAATACACTAAAAAACGTTGATTAATACATCACTTAAAGGCATCATTGCCGCACTTTTCTTTGGCGAACATGTTTTCGCCAATATTTTAAAAATATGGCTTGTCATAGCGGCATGATTCCCGTAGAATCTGCGCCCTATTGATTAGTTTAGCGCACACCCGAGTTGTAGAATTAACAACCATAGGCTGTGCGGAAAAAGCGGAGTAAAATATGTACGCTGTTTTCCAATCTGGTGGCAAACAACACCGAGTAAGCGAAGGTCAAACACTTCGTTTAGAGAAATTAGACGTTGAAACTGGTGCAACTGTAGAATTTGATAAAGTTCTTCTTGTTGCTAACGGCGAAGAAATCGCTGTTGGTGCACCTCTTGTTGAAGGTGGCAAAGTTACTGCAGAAGTAGTACAACACGGTCGTGGCGATAAAGTAAAAATCGTTAAGTTCCGTCGTCGTAAGCACTCGCGTAAGCAAGCTGGTCACCGTCAGTGGTTCACAGAAGTGAAAATCACTGGCATTAACGCTTAAGTATTAGGAGAGTTTAACAATGGCACATAAAAAAGCTGGCGGTTCTACTAATAACGGCCGCGATTCAGAAAGCAAACGTCTTGGTGTTAAGCGTTTTGGTGGTGAATCTGTTCTTGCAGGTAACATCATCGTTCGTCAACGTGGTACTAAGTTCCACGCTGGCACAAACGTTGGCATCGGTAAAGACCATACTCTTTTCGCTCTTACTGAAGGTAAAGTGAAATTTGCAGTAAAAGGTCCTAAAAACCGTAAGTTTGTAAGCATCGAAGCTGAGTAATTTAATCTTTTATTAGATTATTTATACTAGCTTTCAAGCTGAATTCAAAAGCCCTGCCGATTCGGCAGGGTTTTTTATTTATAGCGGGAATAAAAAAGTAGACGCTCTTGTTTTGGTTTTGAGAAGCCGTTTTATTTTTGAGAAACAGTTTGGTTTTATTAAGAAGCCGTTTGTTTTTTAGGATACAGAAAGCAAAGAACCTCTCCTTATTTGTTCCTTGGTTGCAGATCGATCTAGATCTTAGGTGATCGATCTAAACACGGATCTGCTAGAATTTATATCACTCCTTGATGAGTGGTAACGCAACGTAAGTGCGGAGTTAAAAAATGAAATTCGTTGATGAAGCATCAGTAAAAATAGAAGCCGGTGATGGCGGTAATGGTACAGTAAGCTTTTGGCGCGAAAAATTCGTCGCTAAAGGTGGTCCTGACGGCGGTGATGGCGGTGATGGTGGTGATGTTTACATTCAAGCGGATGAGAACTTAAACACGCTTATCGATTACCGTTTCCAACGTTTTTACAATGCAGAGCGTGGCGAAAATGGCCGCGGTGGTAACTGTACGGGTAAACGTGGTAAAGATATGACAATGAAAGTACCAGTAGGTACTCGCGCTGTTGATATCCACACTAATGAAATCGTTGCTGAAGTTGCTGAGCATGGCAAGAAAGTCATGGTTGGTAAAGGTGGTTGGCACGGTCTTGGTAACACGCGTTTTAAGTCGTCTGTTAACCGTGCTCCTCGTCAAAAGACAATGGGTACTAAAGGTGAAGTTCGCGAACTACGTTTAGAGCTTCTTCTGCTTGCGGATGTTGGTATGCTTGGCTTGCCAAACGCTGGTAAATCTACGTTTATTCGCTCAGTATCTGCTGCAAAACCAAAAGTGGCTGATTACCCGTTTACGACGTTAATCCCTAGCTTAGGTGTGGTAAGTGTTGTTCCTGAAAAGAGCTTCGTTGTTGCCGATATCCCTGGCTTGATCGAAGGCGCAGCTGATGGCGCTGGTCTTGGTATTCGTTTCTTGAAGCACCTTGAGCGTTGTCGCGTTCTTCTGCATATGATCGATATTTTGCCGATCGATGGTTCTGATCCTATTCAGAATGCACTGACGATCATCGATGAGCTTGAGCAATATAGTGAGAAAGTTGCACAGAAACCTCGTTGGTTAGTGTTCAACAAAGTTGACCTAATGCCTGAAGAAGAAGCTGACGAAAAGATTCAAGAAATCGTCGAAGCTTTAGGTTGGGAAGGCGAGTACTTCAAGATCTCTGCTGTAAACAAGATCGGTACCAAAGATCTTTGCTTTAAACTGGGTGAGTTCATGGAGAACCTACCTCGTGAAGTTGAAGCAATTGAAGAAGAAGAAAAAGTTAACTTTATGTGGGATGACTACCATAAAGATGCGATGGCCGGTAAGAATGTCGTTACTGAAGATGACGACGACTGGGATGATTGGGATGACGAAGAAGATGACGGTCATGTTATCTATGTTCGTGATTAATAATCCTCGTAGTTTCTTATAAGCACTTTGGTCGCTTTTTCTAAGATACGCTGATAGTTTTATTAAACCGCAATGAAAATTGCGGTTTTTTTGTATCTAAATCATGACGTCTTGCTGTTTTTTATGCAAAATTTATCTTTAGATAATTAACGCCTATGGGAAGGAAATCATGGCATCAAAACAAAGAGCGATCTCAAGGTTAGTCGCTCAATCAGGACAAATGTTATTAGCTCATGGCGCCGAGAGCACATTGGTCGGTGACATAATGCGCCGCATTGGTATTGCTTGTGGGGTGAATGAGGTTGAAGTTGCACTGTCAGCCAATGCGTTGGTCGTGACAACAGTAATGGATGATCATTGCATAACGACGACTCGAAGCTGTGCTGATCGTGGCATTAACATGCAGGTTATCACCGACATTCAACGCATTTGCATCATGATGGAGAAGGGAATTCTCGATTATGATTTAGCTTATAAGAAGATCCAAGGGATCAGTCCTGAACGCTACAACCGTTGGTTAGTTGTCGTAATGATAGGGCTATCGTGTGCTTCTTTTAGCCGTCTTGCTGGCGGAGATTGGCATGTCTTTATGATGACGTTTATAGCTTCGGCTTGCGGTATGATCGTGAGACAAGAGATCGGTCATCGCCATTTCAATCCGTTATTAAATTTCGCTATTACCGCTTTTGTCACCACCACTATCTCAGCTCAGGCAGTGCTCTACAATATTGGTGGTCAACCCACTATCGTGATGGCTTCGTCAGTATTGATGCTAGTGCCCGGTTTTCCTTTGATCAACTCCGTAGCAGATATGCTTAAAGGCCACATTAATATGGGTCTCGCACGCTTCACCATGGCCAGTTTATTAACGTTGGCTACAAGCTTAGGTATTGTCGCAGCTATGAGCCTATCTGACGTATGGGGGTGGGTGAACTAATGACTATTTTTGAACTTTTTGTTGGGTTACTCAACGACATGTTTTTTGCTGCGATTCCTGCGGTTGGTTTTGCGTTGGTGTTTAACGTCCCGCAACGAGCATTAATTTATTGTGCTCTCGGAGGCTCCATTGGCCACGGTAGCCGTTACTTAATGATGCATTTCGGCATTCCCATTGAATGGGCGACGTTCTTTGCTGCTACATTGGTCGGCATGATAGGGGTGCATTGGTCGCATAAATTGTTAGCACACCCGAAAGTATTTACGGTTGCAGCCTTGATTCCGATGGTCCCTGGCGTGTTTGCCTTTAAGGCGATGATTGCCATGGTTGAGATTAACCGAGCAGGATACAACCCAGAACTATTGGCATTGTTGATGGAGAACTTTTTGAAATCGATGTTCATTATCGCAGGGCTTGCGGTTGGCTTAGCAGTACCTGGGCTGTTATTCTACCGTCGTAGACCTATCGTCTAGCTTCAACTTCATTTTCAAGTAAGGACAGGACTTTCGATTTATGATCATCAGCATGATAGCGGCAATGGCGAACAACCGTGTAATTGGTAAAGACAATCAGATGCCTTGGCATTTACCTGCAGATTTCGCATGGTTTAAACGCTCAACTATGGGCAAACCTGTCGTGATGGGGCGTAAGACTTACGATTCAATTGGTCGCCCTTTGCCGGGGAGGCTGAACGTTGTAATCAGCCGCGACGAGAGTTTAGAAATCGAAGGCGTAACGACGGTAACTTCGATTGAAAAAGCACTAGAGCTGGTAAGTGATGTTGATGAAGTGATGATCATCGGTGGTGGTTCAATCTATGAAACCTGCTTACCAAAAGCGAACAAGTTATACCTGACTTATATCGATTTTGATGTGGATGGTGATACTCAATTCCCAGACTGGGGGGAAGGTTGGAAGCAGAGCTTTAATGATACTTATCAAGCGGATGAGAAAAACAAGCACGATATGGAGTTTGTGGTTCTCGAGCGTTAACGGTGGTTATTAAGCGTTAGGCTCTGAAAATGCTTGCGTTACTGCGCCCAGCTAGCGCAAGCTTCTCGTATCTCGTATCTCGTATCTCGTATCTCGTATCTCGTATCTCGTATCTCGT